>JALSMT010000001.1 GCA_026987375.1 Thermaceae bacterium
GGGTGCAGCCCCGGGAACTCGAGCCCCGTGCGCTCGTCCCAGCCCATGCGCAGGTTCAGGGCCTGGATCGCGTGACCCGCCGTGCCCTTGACCAGGTTGTCGATGGCGCTGATGACGACCAGGCGGCCGCTGTCGGGCTCGAGTTCGAATCCAACGTCGGCGTAGTTGGACCCCGTCACCACCTTGGGGTCGGGGTAGCGGTGGATGCCCCGGCGCTGCTTGACCAGGCGCACGAAGGGCTTGTCAGTGTAGAACTCGCGGTAGGCCTGCCAGACGTCTTGCTCCGAAAAGCCGTCGGGAACGAATGTTTGTGCGGTCATGAGGATGCCGCGGATGCGTTCGCTGGCCACCGCCGTCATGTAGACTTCGGGATTCCCTGGCAAGTATTCAATAACCTCGGCGGTGTGGCGGTGACCGGTGGGCTTGTAGACCCGCAGGGCCCCGCTGCGCTCGGGGTGGTGCCCCGCCAGGCCGGGCTCGGCTCCGGCGGCCGAGGAGCCGACCATAACGGTTACGAAAACATCGCGGCGGGCCACTAGGCCGCCAGCGTAAAGGGGGTAAAGGCCCAGAATGGCGGCGGTGGCGGTGCAACCGGCGCCGGCTAACCAGTTGGACTGCTCTATCTGCGCTGCGTTTATCTCGGGGTTGGCGTAGGCGAACTGTTCTAGCAGCTCCGGGCGCGGGTGCTTACCGTAAAAGCGTTCGTATAGCGAAAGAGTTTTCAAGCGGAAGTCGGCGGAAAGGTCGATGATGTAAGGGGCGGCATCTTTGTAGTGGTCAAAGTTTTCTGCGGCTACCCCGTGTGGCAGCCCCAGCACGATCAGGTCTGCCTCTTCCAGCTTCTCAGGGTCGCTGAACTTGAGGCTCGTCTGCCCCCGCAGGTTGGGGTGCACGAAGCTGACGGGTTGCTTCAGGTAACGGCGGCTCGTCACCTGCACGACGTCCAGGTAAGGGTGGCCCAGCGCCAGGCGCAGGAACTCGCCTCCGGCGTAGCCCGAGCCTCCGACGATGACGGTGCGTAAGGCTTCCATAACGGCCATGCTACCGCGTTTCGTCCAGCAGACCCCGAAACAGCGGTGCTTCTTCCCCCCGCAGCTCGGCCTCGCTGACGAGGCGGCCGCCTGAGCGGATGTGGCCCACCTCCTCCGGCTCCAGCGCCCCGAACTCGACCAGGCCGCGCACCACCAGAAAGCGGCGGTGGCAGC
>JALSMT010000002.1 GCA_026987375.1 Thermaceae bacterium
TTAAACCTACTCTTAGAGAAATTATAGATATAAAAACAATATTAAAACCATATATTGATGAAGGAATAATTTTAGATAGAAGTGATGATGAAATTGCTACTAATATTCGCTCTTATCAAATAGCATATGATAATAATAGACCAGTTGGAGTAGGAGCGCTTCATATATACTCTCCTTTTTTAGGAGAAATTCGCTCTTTAGCTGTTGATAAAGATTATCAAGAAAAAGGAATAGGAAAAAAATTAGTTCAAAATTTATTAAATGAAGCAAAAGAATTAGGATTAAAAGAAGTTTTAGTTTTAACCTATAAAAAAGAATTTTTTGAAAAGTTAGGTTTTATAGAGATTGAAAAAGAAAAAGTACCTGATAAAAAAATATGGGCGGATTGTATAAAATGCAAATTTTTTCCAAATTGCAACGAAATAGCGCTTATTACATATTTATAAAAATCATTTTTTGGTTTTTTATTGCTATATTAAATAGCAAGTTTATTTTTATACCTTTACTATTTACAATTGTTTTTTTATGTGAAGATTTATTCATGTCTATTTTTTATCTTTCTTTTTTTGCTATTTTACATAAATTATCAGTTTTTAATTTTTTTACAATTTTTATAAGTTTAATTTTTTTTAAAATGTATATTTATAAATTTATTGATGAGTGGTTTAATTCAATTTATAAACCAATAATTTCAAGTTTTTTAATTTATTTTATTTTATTAATTACATTTGGCGTAAATAATTTTGTTTTAATTTATCTTTTATATAATTTATCTATTGATATAACTTTAATTAGGATTTTTAAGTGCGAACCAACATTGTTATAGGGTTTATTTTTGTTTTATTTTCTATATTAATTTATAGAGTTTATGATTTGAGCATTTTATCTTACCAAGAATACAACGAACTTTCAAAAAAAAATATAATTAAAATTATTCCAATTCCTCCAGTAAGAGGCATAATCTATGATAGAGAAAATAATCCAATAGCAATAAATGAGCTTAGATTTAATCTTACAATTAAAGCACATTTAAAAGATAATGAATTAAATGAAACATTAAAAAATATTAAAGAATTAATTCCCGATGCTAATGTAACTAAAATGTATAGAATCTATAAAAAAGAAAACTCACCTTATAATAATAAAAATATTGCAGTATTAACTTATCTTAATGAAGATGAAGTATACAAAATTGAGCCTAT
>JALSMT010000003.1 GCA_026987375.1 Thermaceae bacterium
CTTTAAATTCATCCTCTTTTTCTAAAAATTCCTTTTTCTCATCATACTCTTTTAAGAAAAACTCCTCTTTTTCAATCTCTTTTAACTCTCTTTCAAGAGTTTCTATTTCTCTATTTAGCTCACTAATTCTCTCATCTTTTGAAATACTATTTTTTTTCTTTTCTAACTCTTTTATTTTGCTATCAAGTTTTTTTGACTCTTCATTTAATTTATCTTCTAATTCTTTTTTTATTTTTTTATATTCTTCTTGTTTTTTAGAATTTAATTCTATTTTTTTATTTTCAAGCTCTTTTTTTAATTTTCTAATTTCACTTTTTATTAAATCAATTTTTGAATATAAACTTTTTATCTCTTCATTTTTTTTATTTATATTAATTTTTACAAGTTTTAACTCTTCATCTTTTAATTTATTTAATTCATTTATTTTCTCTTTTAAAGAAATCTCAAGTTTTTTAATCTCTTCATCAATGCTTTTAAACTCAATATCTATTTCTTTTATTCTTTCTTCACTAACTTCAATTTTTGAAGTTATTTCAATCTCTTTTGATTTAAATTCTTTATCTAAAATTAAGAGTTTTTGTTTTTTTTCATCTTCTAAAGAGTTTTTAAGTAAATTTAATCTCTCAATTTCTTCTTCAGCTTTTTTCATAGTAGGAATTGATTTTAATTTTGACTTATCAAGGCTTATTCCAAAAACAGGTGTTGAGATAACTTTTGGTTTTAATTCATTAATATCTTTTGATAAAAGAGTCTCATCCATAACAGGATATAAAACTTCTTCCCAATCTTCAACATTTTGATTTAAAAACTCTTTAAATGAATTAGGTTTTGTTTTTAAAATATTTTTATAAAACACTATTTTTTCATCAATTTTATTAAACTCTTTTTTGTAAAAAAGTTCTATTTCTTCAATATTTTCGTTATATTCATTTTTTAATCTATTTAGCTCTTTTTTTAAAGAAACAATCTCATTTAAATACTCATCTTTTTTTAATTCTAAAACCCTTTTTTTATTTTTTAATTCATTAATTAAATTTTTTATTTCACCTTTTATCTCTTCTTCTTTTTTTAGAAATTTTTCTTTTATTTCATCTAACTCTTTTTTTAATATATTTTTTTCATTTTCAATATCTGATATTTCCTTATAAATAATTGAAATTTTTTCATTTAACTCTTTTTCTTTTAAATATAGTTTTTCTTT
>JALSMT010000004.1 GCA_026987375.1 Thermaceae bacterium
TGATTACATACAGGGGGATAGTGTGGTATAGTGTAGTGAATATCATATACTTTGCTGCATTCCTTTTTGCGTTGACACGATAGGAGACAGGAGGATTATATGCAAAAGTTCTATTGGGCTCTCTCTCTCTGTTCTTTTGGCGCTGCTGGCGGGCTGCTCTCAGCCGGCGGGCGGTAAGGCTGCGGGTGACCCGCGGGTGAAGGCGGGCTCCGTTCCGGTGGCGGCGGCGCAGGCGCTGACGCTGCGCTTTGAGCTGGGCCATGGAGTGGGGCTGCAGGAGGTGGGCGGCCAGGAGGCGGCCAGCTTGCTGGTGGAAGACATAGACGGCTACCCCCTTTCCTACCTGACGGTGCTGGGCCCAGACGCCAAAGGGGACTTCTGGGAGGCGCTGGAAGCGGCGCTGGCGTCGGACGCGCCTCACTACCTGGCGGCCACCGGGGCCAGCTACCTCTACTCGCCTACCCAGTTCGTAGACGAGGACAAAGACACCCTGGCGCGCCTGCGCAGGACGCTGCGCAACCTGGGGGGCAGGGAGCGCTTCAAACGGGTGGTGAGCTTTGGGCTACCGGGGCAGTACTACCTGGAAGACGGCGACGGCAACCTCTGGGACGTCTATAGCGGCAAGGCGGCGCGGCAAGACGTGGTAGAAGGCATGAGCCGCGAGTTCCACAAGACCATGGCCAGGCTGGCCAAGGAGCGCGGCTACAGGAAGACCATGGCGCAACTCTGGCGCTGTATCCTGGGCGAGGCCAGCAAAGAAGAGTGCCAGGGTACCGGCGCCTCGGCGGAAGCCGCGGAAGCGGCCAGCGCGGAGGCAGAACTTTTGCAGGCCCAGGGCTACGACGCCGTCAGCCTGCAGTCGCTCGAGGCCGACCCCGCCGCCCCGGGCTACGCCCTGGCCGACATGACGGGGGCGGACGGAGAGCTGGACTTTGGGAAGGCGCAGAAGGTGATTGCGGAAGGGGGCGCGGGCAACTTCAGCAACTTTGAAGCGGCGGCGCCGCAGTGGCGGCCGGACAGGCCGGCGTGCTTGGGCTGGTTCTGCTTTGGGGAGTACTGGGTGCTGGAGGCGCGCATCAACAAGAATCAGCCGGTGCGTAAGAACGTCGAGTGGCATACGATTGGGGGTAACTGGCAGCGGTATTACCAGTACGGCTACCGCTGGAAGGACTACTACTCGCCCGGACACTCCACTGCGGGGTACACCAACTACAACTTCCCCGAAAAGTTTGACGACTCTGATTTCGCGAACTTTACCCTAACTGATTTGCTAGGATCCTAACCCACGGGAGGTTCTGACATAGGCTGCGGACCCACGGCCTTCATCCGTCTGGCGGCCTGGTTCCAGTTCGCGCGCCACTGGTACACCCGCCGCAGCAACGTCAACTGGTACGGGGGGTCGACACCGAACCTGTATTATGCCCCGCTTTCGAGCCCCTCATACATGTACCGCATGAATAGCTGGCTGGGCGGGCGGATGCTGGCGTTTGATAAGTGGACCAAGCACTACGGGGACCACGACACGCAGGTGTATACGCCTCATTTAGCGGGCCTGATGGAAACGGGGGCTGTGTCATCGCAAGGGCGCTTCATGGGGTTGACGACGCCTGGTCGCTTCTTTAACGGTGCGAATAGTTGGCTGCGCGAACGCAACACAAACCTGCGTCTCCACGGCGGCGGCTATGTTTTCACTCTTAATTTTCTCCCGGTAATTGGTTGGGCGGCATGGAATACTGAGGTATGGAAGATGTACGGTGCAGCGATGAGCAGTATAGGCCTGCGCAATGAACCAGGGATTGCCTTGCACCGTTGGGGCGATCTGGCCAGTTACCACTACAGTCCGACTCTAGAAGCCCGCCTTTACAACTGGCGGGTGCGGGCTGAGGTCTTGACTCGCGTAAGCTGGAGTGAAGGAAGTCCGCTGGATGGAAAGTTCGTCAACATATCAAGATTCAACGCGATCGCGGGGGGTTTCTATGCTCTGTACTAGTCGAAGGATCTACCTGCTTGGCTTGATGCTCCTTCTTGTAACCACCGCTGGATTGCTCACCTCTTGCCCCGGCGGCGC
>JALSMT010000005.1 GCA_026987375.1 Thermaceae bacterium
GGATCGGCGCCAGGCTGGGGATTGTACGGACATAGACGGGATCTAGAACGCTTTGAGAGCGGTAGGAGCGGGCGCGCGCCCGCTCCTACCCGTGGGAACGGGCGTATTCAAGATAGGGTCGCCAGCGCTTCTTTCAGCACCTCCGCCAGGCGCTGTACGCCTTCTTCCATGACGTCCTCGGAAACGCTGACGAATGTAAGGCGCAGCGAGTTGGCCAAGCCGCCGCTTGCCGAGAACACCGGACCGGGCACGTAGGCTACTCCCCGCTCTACGGCGTGCTCGAAGAGCGCCAGGGTGTCAACGCCCGGCGGCAGCGTCAACCAGACGAACATCCCTCCTTGGGGTTCAACCCAACGCACCCCCTCGGGCATGTGATCGTTTAGGTACCCCAGCATCTTCTGGGCGCGGGCGCGGTAGAGGTCGCGCGTGCGCTTTTCCTGGGAGGCGATTACTCCCATCTCGGCCAGTTCCGCCAGCACCGCCTGGCCGTAGGCCTGGCTGTGCAGATCGGCGGCCTGCTTGGCCTGGGCCAGGCGGTTTATTATCTGCGGCGGCGCTATGACGTAGCCCATGCGCAACCCCGGCGCTACTATCTTGGAAAAGGTGCCCAAGTAGAGCGCGCCCTCGGGCCGGCGGCTTTGCAGGCTGGCCGGCGGAGCGTCTTTGAAGTAGAGGTGGCCGTAGGGGTCGTCTTCTACCAGCAAAACCCCCTTCGCGGCGGCCCAGGCTACCACAGCCCGGCGGCGCTCCTCCGGCAGGAGGCTGCCGGTAGGATTCTGAAAGCTGGGCAGTACGTAGGCCAGTTTGGGCGCTTCACGCGGCAGACCTTCGGGCAAAAGCCCCTGACCGTCGGTAGCCGCCTCTAGGTAGCGGGCGCCGTAGACGTTCCACGCCTGCAAAGCGCCCATATAGGTCGGGCTTTCAACAAGCACCTCGTCGCCTTCGTCCAAAAATACCCGGCCGATCAGGTCGAGCCCCTGCTGCGAGCCGGAAGTAACCAGCACCTGCTCGGGTTCTACCCCTTTGCGGCTGGCTATATACTCTCGCAGCGGCGCCAATCCTTCGGTGGGGCTGTACTGCAGCGCCCGGCTCCCCCAGCGCCCCAGCGCCCTCGCGGAGGCCTCGGCTATCTCTTCTATTGGGAAAGTTTCCGCGGCTGGTATCCCGCCGGCCAGCGATATGACCCCCTGGCGTTGGCCCAGTCTGAGCAACTGGCGGATAATGGGGTTTTCCATCCTCGCGGTTCTCTTGGCGTACTTATAAAAATCCATGCTCGCCCCTTCCTCATCCGATTCTATACGTCGAGCAGCGCTACCGCCGGCACGTGGTCGGAAGCGCGGCTGTCGTAGTAAATGTAAGCGTCTTGCAGGTGGGGCAGCAGGTCTTTGGAAATTATGACGTAGTCCAAACGCCAGCCGATGTTCTTGGCCCGGGCGTTGAAGCGGTAGCTCCACCAGGTATAGGCGCCCGCCTCGTCGGGGTGCAGGTAGCGAAAGGTGTCTACCCAACCGCTCTTTAAAAACTCGTCGAGCCAGGCTCGTTCCTCGGGGGTAAAACCGGCGTTCTTGACGTTTTGCTTGGGGCGGGCGATGTCGATCTCGCGGTGAGCCACGTTGAGGTCGCCCATTAGGACTACGCCCTTTTGGGCGCGAAGATTTTTCAGATAGCGCTCAATGGCGCGGTTGAAGGCCAGTTTGTAACCAAGGCGCGGCAGCCCCCTGCCGGCGTTGGGAAAGTAGGCGTTGACCAGGTAGTAATGCGGGTATTCGAGGGTAATGACCCGCCCCTCTTCGTCAAACTCATCGTGGCCGATGCCCTCGGTGACGCTCAGCGGCTCGGCCCGCGTCAGGACGGCGACGCCGGCGTAGCCTTTGCGCTCGCCGGCGTGCCAGTACCAGCGGTAAGCGGAAAACTGTTCGGGGATTTCGGGCGGCTCGGCGCTCCTTACCTCTTGCAAACCTAAAACGTCGGGATCTAGACCCGAGACCGTGTTCCAAAAGCCTTTCTTGAGCGCCGCCCGCAGACCGTTGACGTTCCAGGAGGCCAGTTTCATTACTACATTCTAGAGCCAAGCTCGAGCCCTCGAGAGCAAAGACAATCGTACCTGCAACGGCGCGCGGACGCGGGTAGAATGCGGCGAAAGACTGGGTGCTTTTGCACTAAGGAGGAAGGTTATGGCAAAGAAAGTTGTAGTGGTAGGCGGCGGCAGCGGCGGCCTGGTGACCGCGCGCATGGTGCAGACCGAAGCCCGGCGTCTGGGACAGGATATAGACGTAACCCTGATCTCGGCCAGCGAAAAGCACTACATGCCCCCGCTTTGGTCGGAGGTAGCGCTGGGAACCGCCAGCCCCGAGGAGACCTGGGCTCCTATCAAGGGCGCGGAGAAGGCCTATGGCTACAAGGTCGTCATTGACCCGGTGAAAACCTTCGACCTCAAGGGCCAGAAGGTCGTCACCGAAGGCGGGCAAACCTTCGAGTACGACTTTTTGGCCATCGCCCTGGGAACCGCTTATGGCTGGAGCGATTATAAAGGTCTCGATAAGTACGGCGTACACAACTACTCCGAAGAAGGCGCGCTGGAGATGAAGGAGGCGCTGGCCAACTTTAGGGGTAAGAAAATCGTCTTTTTAGTGCCCGAGCTGCCTTTCCGTTGCGGTATCTATCCGGGCGAGATGGCCATGAACGTGCGCGCTTACTTCGAGACCAGGGGCATGATGCCGGAGATAAAGGTTCTTTACCCCAGAGAGGCCATGAGCGCCAGCCTGGGCGAGGGCCTGGCGCGCTTTTTCGGCCGCCGCTTCAAGCGCAACCACATTCAGTACGAGCCCGGCTTTGAAGAGCTGCACGAAGTAACCGAGAACAAGATAATCACCAAGCACGGCGAGTACGAGTACGATCTGCTGATAAAAGCGCCGCCCTCGCGCCTGCCCAAGGTTCTGGCGGATAACGGCATGGCTCACCCCGCCGATAAGCGCTGGTCGGTGGTAACCGGTCCCCTCTTCCAGCACCCCGACTACAAGAACGTTTACCTGGTAGGCGAGCACGCCATGCCGCCGGTGGGCCACTTTACCGCCGGCGTGCCCATCCACAACGCCGCCGTGGTAGCGGCCGCCAGCATCCTCAACGACGCCTTGGGGGGCTACCTGATCCCCTCGTTCGCACCCACGCTCTGCATGGGGCACAGCTACGAGTCGGGCTTTGCCGGCAACTGTGAGTACTGGTGGATACCCGAAGAAGGCAAGTGGGGTCACGCCTGCTACACCGTTGCTACCGGACCCCTGGTTCGTATGATGAAAGACTCGTTCTACCGGGGCTGGCTAGACGCCCTCAGGTAAGGAGGATACGATGGCTGAACTGCACATTACCGAAGAAGACGCCAAGGTAGTAGAAGAATTAATCCGCCTGGCCCGCCAGCTAAAGGTGGGCGGCTACCTGAGCGTATTTACCGAGATGACGGCGAACGGCGACGTCTTGCTCGAGCACATCGCCGCCGAAAGGGCCATGATCCGCGGGGCCGCGCTAGCCGAAGCGGCGATGGACCCCATCAAGAACATGGACCCCAAGGACATACCGCCCATTCGCCACAACCTGGTGCACTTGGTGGGGCCCTTGCTCGACGCGCTAGCTAAGACCAACCCCAAGGAAGCGCCCAAAGTGGGCATGTTTGGCGCCCTCAAGTATTTGGGCGATCCAGGCGTGCAGAAGGGCCTCGGCTTTATCCTGACCCTAGCCAAGAACCTGGGTAAGGCGATGGACGAGTACGAAGC
>JALSMT010000006.1 GCA_026987375.1 Thermaceae bacterium
CTTGGCAAAGGTGTATTAAAGGCTGTTGAGAATGTAAATAGCCAAATTGCAGATGCGCTAATTGGTATGAGTCCATTTAATCAAGCAATGGTTGATTTAACTATGAAAGAGCTTGATGGCACAAATAATTACTCAAATCTTGGTGCAAATGCAGTGCTTGGTGTATCTATGGCAACAGCAAGAGCGGCGGCAAACTCTTTAAAAATGCCTCTATATAGATATCTTGGCGGTGCTAATGGGGTTGTAATGCCAACACCAATGTTTAATATTATCAATGGCGGTGAGCATGCAAATAACTCTGTTGATTTTCAAGAGTATATGGTAATGCCAACAGGATTTGACACATTTAGCGAAGGTTTAAGAGCAGTTGCAGAGGTTTATCAAAACTTAAAGAAAATAATTGATGAGATGGGTGAGAGCACAGCTGTTGGTGATGAGGGCGGTTTTGCACCAAACCTTAAAAATAATGAAGAGCCAATTGAAGTTATTATGAAGGCAATTGATAGGGCAGGGTATAAAGCAGGTGAGCAAATTGTAATTGCGCTTGATATTGCAAGTAGTGAGCTTGTAAATGATGAGGGTAAATATGTTCTAAAGAGTGAAAATAAAGAGCTTACAAGCTCTGAAATGATTGATTATTATGAAAATCTAATTGCAAAATACCCTATTGTTTCAATCGAAGATGGATTAAGCGAAGATGATTGGGAAGGTTGGGCAGAGCTAACACAAAGACTTGGAAGCAAAGTGCAACTTGTTGGCGATGATCTATTTGTAACAAATGCAGAAATATTAGCAGAAGGTATCAAAAAAGGTGTTGCAAACTCTATTTTAATTAAGCCAAACCAAATTGGAACAGTTAGCGAGACTATGATGACTGTTAGACTTGCACAAAGAAATGGATATACTTGTGTAATGAGCCACAGAAGCGGCGAGAGTGAAGATGCATTTATTGCAGATTTTGCAGTAGCTCTAAATACAGGTCAAATCAAAACAGGTTCAACTGCAAGAAGCGATAGAATTGCAAAATATAATAGACTTTTAGAGATTCAAAGAGAGCTTGGACAATTTGAGTATTTAGGAAGAGAGCTATTTGGAAAAAATTAATTTAGATAAACTTCTTGGTCAAAACGATAATAATCGTTTTAGACCATTTATTCTAATAATAGCAGTTTTATTTA
>JALSMT010000007.1 GCA_026987375.1 Thermaceae bacterium
CTATATACAATATATAGATTTTTAGGCTCTATTAAAAATATATTATGAAGTTTCTCTTTATTAATGATTTTTTTAAAAATATTGTGATACTTTTTGTGTATCTCACTGTAATAACTTTTATCATTAGCATAATCTAAAAGATATTTTTTACCTACATCTAATTGATTATTCGCAATATAGTAGTATTGTAAATATTTAGTTATATCACTATTTGGCATTAATGATATATAGCTATATTCACCATATCCAGTCTCATTTAATTTTGGAATAAATATATTTTTATAATACTTAGATAGTTTCTCTTCTTCTTTTTGGTTAATTTTTACATTATATGTTTTTAATATATCTACTGCTGATGTAAAATCTTCTACAGCATTTATAAGGGTTGGTTGTTCATTTAATGAAGATAAAAAATTTCTCTTTGTTATAAAATAGTTCTCTATTTGATGTTTTTTAATAGTTTTTACCGATATTAAATGATCATAAATACTTTTATTGAGAGATTTTTTTCCATTATATAACCCTTGAAATCCAATAATGCCTATACATATTATTGCAATTGTCAAAATCATAATCAAAAATTTTGATTTAATACTTATTTTATTAACTATTTTGCTTTTATTTGCTGACATCTATTCTCCCTCTATTTTACTTATCTCTTTACCAATTTGTGTAATAGAAATAGGTATTCCATCTTGATTTAAAAGTATCCTCTGACCATCTTTTGAAAATATAAATTTAATAAATTCATATATATTCTGTGAAACCCTTTGTTTTGGAGGTATGTCAAGATATATATAAAAATATCTTGTTAAGGGGTATTTGTGATTTGCTATATTATTTATAGTAGGTTTGAAATATGGAAATTTGTAACTTTTTGATACAGATAAAGCTTTTACTGTATAGTCATCTCTTATCATTTCACCAAAAGAGATAGCATATTTGTTATCTTTAATAGCCTTTATTGTGCTATTAAAATCTTGCAAGTAATTTGTATCAGGAATATCTTTATATTCACCTCTCATTAAAACAGTATCTTTAAAAAAATCTTTTAATCCCTCACTATTTCTATATAGATAAATAGTAATATTATTATCACTAAAGCCCAACTGCTTCCAATTGTTAATATCCTCTTTATATTTTCTTCTTCTTGTTTTAGA
>JALSMT010000008.1 GCA_026987375.1 Thermaceae bacterium
GCAAACTGCCGCGCCGGGCGACGAGCGGCCTGCAAGCCCTGCGGGAAGACGCAGGCAAACACTTCCACCTGGGGGTGGTCTTCTATTCTGGCGCGCAACCCCTGCCCCTCGGCGAACGGCTGCTGGCACTGCCGTTTTCAGCGTTGTGGGGCTAGCGCCAATCGATCGCCTTTGCTGGCGGACTAGCCCGCACCCAACCACCGGTTAACGCCTTGATGAGGTGGTGGCGCCCCTCTCCATGGTTACCTAGCCGTGCGTTAATTAACCGCCTGCAGCGCTAAAGCGAGAGCAGGAGTTGTCTATCCCGTAACGCTACCAAAGAAGAACAAGTACAATAAACTTATGTCTCTGTACGCCGGACGGGACCACCTCCCCTTTTGGCGCAACCTTTTGCGAGATGCCGTTCCCAAAGGGGTCCATCTAATCGTAGACCTGCCCAGCGGTTACGCCCTGTGGGGCCTGGAGCCGCCGCCGGCCCCGGCCCTCGTCCTCACCTTCAACCGCCACCCCCTCTACCTGCTGGACCTCTTCGAGCGCAGGCCCGCGGGTGTGCTGCCAGCTCCCCACTCGCTGGACGCCCTGAGCGAAGCGCTGCAGCTAGTAGCCCGGGGTCACCGCGTCGGTTCGCCGCCCACCCTTCCTTTTGACGCGCCCACCCCGCGCGAACGCCAGGTACTGCGCCTGCTGGCCCAGGGCTACTGCGCCGACGCCATCGCCGAAGCCTTGGGCGTCAAGCGCGACACCGTCTACACCTACCTGCAAAACCTGCGCGAAAAACTGGGGGCCGCAAGCCAGCACGAGCTCGTGCTGGCCTATCTGGACGCGCTTGCCCAACCCAATACCCCAAATGGCTAACGGCTTCCAGATATCTGGGGGAGGGGGGGCTCCAGATTTTGGGCTGGAAACAATAAAGCACACCACATACAATTAGAGCAATGCCAATGCAGAGCGTACTAGGGGAGGGCGTTACGATGTTAGAACCCACGTTGGATTCCCACACATCTCAGCATCCTAATATGCGCCGTGCGCAACGGACCCTGGTGCGCTGGGCTGTTTTCGTGTTGCTGGGTCTGGCCGCTGTTGCAACGCCCAACCTCGTGGCGGCTCGAGACGACCCGCTAAGAGGCTTGCCCCCGGGCACCGCAGTGCAGCTGCCTCTCCAGCTGCAGGAACGAGCCGAAGGGTTCCTGGTGGTTTTCCCCGTCCCCTCCAAGTACTGCAAGCCGGTTTTCCCCGAAAAACCGCTCCAGCCGAGTGACGCCCCCTTCGACCAAGTGATCAATACCCGGTTCAACTACGCCCAGGTGTGTATGCGCCACATGCTACTCGCGGATGCGTGGGCCGAGCGCTATCCGACCCTTCAGGTCGTTATTGTAGACCAGCGAAGCCCCGAGGCCCAGGTTAACGAAATGGTGAAAAACCTGAAGATTAACGAAGAGCGGGTGGCTGAGGGTGCCCTTGCGCGGAAAATCGCGGCCGTCCTTGAAGTGAACCGCGCACCGATTGCCTTATTGATCGACCGTAAGGGCAGGATTCGAGATAAAATGGGCGGTTTCGGCCTGCAGAGGTGGATGTTGTTCGACGAACAGGTCCGCCGCGCAGCCGAGGGCAGGTGGACTGAAGTAGACGCCCACGCGATGCACCCACCCATTGCGGGGAAACCCATCGGCTACTGGCCACCGAGTGTTGTGCGCGGTGAAAAGTACACGCTCGTGATCAGCGAACTACAAGGTTGCGCCCCGTGCGAGGCCTTCGCTAAGCAACTCGTGAACAACACGTCATGGCTGGAGCAAAACCCCGCCCTAACCGTCAACGTCTTCATTGCTGCGGGCGACCGCCCCAGTGCCTGCCGCGCCATTGCGGCATGGAAAAAGAAGTGGGGTGGTGACTGGTTGAGCTACCCCGCATGCCCGCCGGCCGCTGCGTTTAGGGATTCTCGCAAGATGTACCCCCCCGACGATGTCCTCCCTAAGAATCTACACATTGTCACCTACGCTGAAGGGAGCCCGGACGACGTAGGTCGCTGGTGGGGAATGTACGCCGTACCTTCCGCAACTTTGATTCGGGGAGACACCGTCGTCGCGGCGCCTTACAGCCTATTTCCCAGCTGGTGGCTTGCGGGTCAGACGTTCGACTTTGGGGACTTCTTTGCCAAGGTGGGTGCGCTCATGGATCGTTCGCCATAAATTTAAAACAATTTGTCATTGCCATAAAAATGCAAAAGCAGGCCTGTTTTAAATACGAAAGGAGGGAGGTGATCAAATGAAGCGGAACCTTCGCATGCTCGTCTTCGTCTTGGCCACGGGGCTGCTCAGCCTGCCGGTTTTGGCGGATTGCGTGACCTACTACAGCGAGTACTACGGCTGCAACAACTGCTCTACGGGCGACGTCCGTGCAAAGCTGCCCTACGACGAGATGCACTCCACCACGTACTGCGACGGGCGGTTCGTTTCCAGCACCACGCAGGTATTCCGCGGACAATGCGGTGACTGCTGACGTTCGGGCATCCTGCGGCTGCGCGGTAGCGCAGCCGCAGGAGATACTGGGTATCTTGGAATATGGACCGCGCTAAGGCCGCCAACCTGATTACCGCTTTCGTGGTAATCCTGTCTACCGCGCTGCTCTCCTGGTACGTTGCGGAGGGCGGCGCGGCGCGGGCCGCCTGGAAAAAGAGCGTCGCGCAAACCCGCGCCGACCGTTACCTGACCTTAACCATCGACTCGGCTTACCGCGGCTACGAGCCCCCGGCGCTGGGCGCCGCGCAGCTTAGGCGGCTCGGCAAAGCGCCCGGAGTGCAAAGCGTCGCCTGGGCAAGTGCCGTGCTCTTCGACGCCTCTTCCGCGCACCTGCCGTACCGGCTCGTATCGCAAGGCTACCCGCGCGCAAAACGGCTGCGCCTCGTGGCCGCGACGCCCGGACGTCCCGCGCTCGACCTAAAGGCGGGCGAGACGCTAATCAGCCGCGCGCAGGCGCAAAACGTCTTTGCTTCGGACCGGGCCGCCGTCGGGCGACGCCTGACTTTAGCCGGTTCGGAGCGGCTCGTGGCGGGAGTATACGCCGGCGCGGGCCCGGCGCTCGTCGCGGGAACGCTAGACGATATAGAAACCCTGCCGGAGCACACGCGAGGCGTTAGGGAGGTCTATCTGGAAACGCGCGGGCCGGCGCCGCGGAGCCTCAAAGCCATTTTGCGCTGGGCGCGGTCGCACAGCGCAATACCCAAGGGCCTAACGCTAGAAACCATGGCCAGTGTGCTCCGGCCGGACCGCGCCGTCGTTCGCAACCCCTACCTCAACGCTCTTCGTTGGGTCGGAAGCGGCGTCGCCCTCGCCATGCTCTTGCTCGTCGTTTTTTCACTGGCTACGGGCATAGTCATCCAGCTTCGCGCGGGTGAGCGACGGCGCGTCTTGCGGCTAATTTGGGGGGCACCGCCGGGCAGGATAGTGGCCGAAGAGGCTCTTTCTTTTACGTTGCGGACGTTGCTATACGGTCTGCTGGGCGCTCTTGCGGGGCTCCTTGCCGCGCGCCTGTGCGGCGGCGTGATCGACACATTTTCTGTGGGCGTACTTGCGCTAACCCTTTTGATTTTGACGATCGCGAGCATTATCCCGGTGCTGCTTTCGGCGCGGCCGCGCAACGCCTATTCGGCCCTGGCGCGTTCGCTTGCGGGAGCGCGCGCCCAAAGCGTGGCCTTGCTGGCCAAACTGGCCGTCTTTGCGAGCGCGCTGGTGCTCACCGTGAGTATCTTGATAGCCATGCAGGTCCGCGCCGGCATAAACGAGCAGATTCGGGCTTTAGGCGCGGGGATTTACATGCTCTATCCCGACCACGAATCGAGCAGCGCGAAGCCCATGCGAATTTTGCAGGCCGCAGACCTGGATACTATTCGAAGCCGCTGGCCTGGGCTGCCTGCGGTGTTGCTCAGCAATTTTACCGGCAGCGCCCTGCGCTCGCCCGGCGAGCCGTGGGTCAAGGTCAACGTCCGGGCCAGCCTGGGCGACTACTGGGACGTTGTCGCGCAAACACCCAGCTTGGGCGACGCCGGTGGAATCGTGGTGACCAAAGAGCTAAAAAGATACTTGGGCAAGACCGTCCAGCTACGCATCGGCCCGTCGGAGGACAACGTCGTGACGTGCGCGGTAAGCGGTGTGGTTGATGCAGTTAAGACCGCTTCCAACGAATCGCCTCGTTTGAAACCCGGCTGGCTGTGGGTCGATGCGGGCGGTGAATGCTGGCCGCGTACGTTTAGAGCTCCGGTGGCGGCGATACGTGCAACGAGAGACGTCGGCGACCCGGATGCGCTCAGCGCTCAGGTGGCGGCGTTTCTCTCGGCGCAGCGGCCGAATCAAAAGCCGCTTAAGGCGAAGAGCGTCGTGGCCAACGCTGAGAGCACTCTAGCCAGGCTCAATCGGCTCTTGGTTGCGCTTGGTTGGCAACTGGTCGGCTTGGTTACGCTTTCTTTGCTCGGCGTCGTGCTCATCGCCGCTATGTTCGCGCGCGCTTGGGTTATGGTTTTTGCGCTTCACCGGGCCTTGGGCTCGTCGCGCGGCGGCTTGCTCGTTAAGGCCGTCATCCATGGAATGGGCTGGGTCCTAGCGCCCGCTGTCATTGGCGCGGCGGCCGGACTTGGCGCCTTTATTCTTTGGGTGCGCGACGCCGCCTCGCCGAGCGGGCTCGGGCTTGGGCAGATCGGTTTGGTCGCGCTTTTGGTGGGGTTGGCGGCGGCGGCGTTAGGCTTGGCCGCGGGCGGGCTCGCCGGCAGGGCGGCGCTCGCTGCGCCGCCCGCGCGCTGGTTGCTACGGGAGGACACCTAGTGCAACTGAAGAACGTGCTGAAGTACTACGGCTCAGGTACGACGAAGGTTGAAGCGTTGCGCGGGGTAAGCCTGCGGCTGGAGCCGGGTGAATACCTGGCCGTCGTCGGGCCTTCCGGCTCGGGCAAGTCTACGCTACTGGCCGTGCTGGGCACGCTGGAGCAGCCCGACGGGGGCGAGTACCGGATAAACGGCCAGAACATCGCCAGCCTCAATGACCTGCAACGGGCGCGCTTACGCGCGCACACGTTCGGTTTCGTCTTCCAGGCTTTTCACCTCCTACCCGAACGCACAGCGCTGCAAAACACGCTCCTGCCCATGCGCTACGGCCCTTTTCCTAAGAGCAACTGGCGGAGACGGGCGCACAAACTGCTTGAAAGCGTGGGGCTCGAAGGGAAGCTAGACCGCCCCGCCCACCAGCTTTCCGGGGGCGAGCGCCAGCGGGTGGCCCTTGCGCGGGCTTTGGCCAATGACCCCAAGGTCATCCTGGCCGACGAGCCAACCGGCAACCTGGACTCGGTTACCCGCGACGAAATACTCGAGCTCTTTGACCGGCTGCACCAGCAAGGCAGGACCCTCGTGGTGGTGACCCACGACCCCGAAGTGGCCGCCAGGGCCGGGCATATCCTGTACATGCGGGACGGTAGGATCGCTGGTGAAGCGTAGCCAGACGACGCACTTCACCCAAGTCGCGCCTGGCCTCTCAGCACGAATCCTACCGGCGCAATGAAGGCGAGCTCGGCGTAACTATCCGTTAGGAGGCTGCTCGTTCTCCACGGCCAGGATCGGCGGCGTTTTAAAGCGCATGTGGGGCGTTGATCCCGCGTGCGCCCCCCGCGCGGTCACACCCCCAGTACCGCGAACGCCAGCAAGAGCAGGTTTAGCCCCGTTATCAATACCGCGCTGGCCCAGGCGAGGGTCTTGATGAGAGGCGGGTTTACCAGCTCGCCCATTAGGGAACGGTTGGAGGTGAAGGCCACCA
>JALSMT010000009.1 GCA_026987375.1 Thermaceae bacterium
TGCAGGGGGTCGGACTGCAAAACCGCCATGTCGGCGTAGTAACCAGGCTCGAGCCTGCCCAACTCGCCCGCGCGGCCCAGAGCTCCGGCCGCCACCGTAGTAGCCGCTCGCAAAACGTCCAGCGTCTGCAGGCCGGCCTGGCTGAGCAGCTGCAGCTCGCGGGCTAGGTTAGGGTGCCTGTTCAGGGGCGTGCCGGCGTCGGTGCCGGCCGCTATAGCCACCCCCGCGCGGTAGGCTTCTATGGTGTTGGCGCGGTGACGCGCGGCGATGGGTTTGGTCTTTTTGATCATGAACTCGGGAACCTGACCCTCGCCCCGCAGTATTCCGTCTGGCGCCGCCAGAGTAGGCACCAGGATGGTCTCTTGTCTTTCCATGAGCAAAAATATCTCTTCGTCCCAGGCGTCAAAAGCACCGTGCTCGATAGTACGGACTCCAGCCCGCACCGCGTTCTTGATGCCGCTGAGGCCCTGGGCATGGGCGGCGCTGACCGCTGTGCGCTTTTCGGCCTCGCGCACCCCAGCCCTCATCTCCACTTCGTCGAACATCTCGGCCCCGGCTTTGACGCCGGGCGTCATCACCCCGCCGGTGGCCATGAATTTGATCGCGGTCGCCCCCTGCTTGAATACCGTCCGGGCGGCGGTGCGCACGCCTTCGGGTCCGTCGGCCTCGAGCCCGAACTTCCAGCCGTGGCCGCCCGTGGGGGTGATCACCGGCCCCGCGGCGACGATGCGCGGCCCTTCCAGAAGCCCTTCCGCCACCGCCTGCGCGAGCCCGATCGCCCCGCCTGCGCGCGAGCCCAGGTCGCGCACCGCGGTGACGCCCGCGGCCAGGTAGCGCCGCAGGTACCCCGCCGCCCGCGCCAGCAGGAAGGCGTCGCTCTTCTTTTCCAGGTCGGCCGTGGGGTCGAGGCCGCCCGACATCGTCAGGTGCACGTGGGCGTCTATCAGGCCGGGGATTACCACCCCGGGCAGGCTGGTTACTTCGGCGTTTTGGGGCGGTCTTTTGTCAAAACCCGCCACCCGCCCTTCCTCGACGCTGAGGTAGCCCTTATTGACTTCGCCGGTTAGCGGATCCAGAAACTCGCCTTGATACGTTTTCATGTCTACATCCTAGCCGCTGGCGGCTATTTGCCGGCAAACAGCACGGGTCTAGCGACTGCGCGGATCCAGCACTTCGCCCAGCGCGTCTCCCAGCAGGTTGATGCCCAAAACCACCAGGCTGATGGCCACGCCGGGGAAGGTGGCGACCCACCAACCGCCGAAAAAGAGCACCTCGCGGCCGTCGGCCAGCATCTGCCCCCAGCTGGGCACCTCGGGGGGGACTCCAGACAAACCCAAAAAACTGAGCGCGGCCTCGCTGACGATTATGCGCGCCAGCTCCAGCGTCGCCACCACGATCAGCGGGCCTGCGGAGTTGGGCAGCAGGTGTTTTAGCAGAATGCGCGGCGTCTTGGCCCCCAGAGCCCTGGCCGCCTGCACGAAGTCCTGCTCCTTGAGCGAGAGCACCGAGCCGCGCACTACCCGCGCATAAACCACCCAGCTGGTGACGCCCAGGGTGAGGATGGTGTTGGCCAGGCTGGGCCCCAAGGCTGCTATTATTGCGATTACCAAAAGAATGAAAGGCAGCGAGAGCTGAATGTCTCCCAGGCGCATCAGCAGGTCGTCTACCCTACCGCCGAAATAGCCGGAAATGAGCCCCAACGGCACGCCGATGACCATACCGATGAGAACGCTGCTGATCGATATCAACAGCGAGAGACGGGCGCCGTAGAGTATGCGCGAGAGGACGTCGCGGCCCAAGCGGTCGGTTCCCAGCAGGTGGCCCTCGAAACCGGGCGGCTTGAGGCGCAGCGCCAGGTCCTGCAGGGTCGGATCGTGCGGGCTGACGAGGGGAGCGATCAGCGCTATCAACAAAAATAGGCCGATGATGAACATGCCGACCAGGGCGGCGGGGTTCCTGAGCAGCCTCCTCATGAGTAGCGCACCCGCGGGTCGAGCCAGAGATAGGCCAGGTCTACGATGAGGTTTACGAACGCCAGTAATAGCGCGAAAACGACCACCGTCGCCTGAACCACCGGGAAGTCGCGCTGGCTGACGGCGATGAGGACGAAGCGGCCGATGCCGGGCCAGGCGAAGATGGTCTCGGTAATCACCGCGCCCGAGAGCAGCGCTCCCAACTGCAGGCCGATGATGGTCACCACCGGTATGGCGGCGTTGCGCAGGGCGTGCTTGTAGACGACGACGCGGCCCGCGAGCCCCTTGGCGCGGGCGGTGCGCACGTGGTCGCTGCGCAATTCTTGAATGACGCCGCTGCGCGTCAGTCGGGCGATGGAGGCCGTTACGAAGGTGCCGACGGTAATAGTGGGCAGGATCAGGTGCTTCCAGCTGCCCGCGCCGGATATTGGCAACCAGTGCAGGCGCAGCCCAAATACCAGTATCAGCATCAACCCCAGCCAAAAGACCGGCACCGACTGGCCCAGCAAAGCCAGCGTCATGGTCAGCAGCTCGACCAAGCTGCCCTTGCGCACCGCCGCCACCACACCCGCGGGCACCCCCAGCAAAACGGCGAACAGCAAACCCCAGCCCGCTAGCAGCAGCGTCGGCCCCATGCGCACCAGCACCAGCCCTAGAGCCGGCTCTTCGGAGCGCAGACTGGTGCCGAAGTCGCCGTGGATCAGTTTGAGCAGGTAGCGGCCGTACTGTACGTATATGGGCTGGTCGAATCCGTACGCGTGGCGCAACTCGGCGCGCGCCTCCTGCCCGGCGTCCAGCGGTAACAGCAGGTTGACCGGGTCACCCGATAGGTAGAGCAAACCAAAGGCCAGGGTGGCCGCGCCCCAAACGACGATTATGACCAGTAGTAGACGACGAATGATGTAAGTCAGCATAACCGGATAGACCCCTCCCCGTCGTTCGGGGAGGGGCGCAGAACGCTAGATGGCTTCACCTTTACCAGTTTTACTTGACGATTTCGGCGTCGAACGCCCAGATTAGCTCATCGGGGCGGGGTTGCCACTTTACGCGCTTGTTGACGCCGTAGATGTCTTCCTGCTGGTAGAGGAAGATCCAGGGAGCGCCGGCGCGCACGCGCTCGAGCGCTTTCTTGTAGAGCTCCTGCCGCTTGCTCTGATCCACCACCGACTGAGCCTGCAGCACGTACTCGTCGAACTGCGGGTCGGAGAAATAACTGAAGACAGTGCGTTTGGGCCCGCCCTTGACGTTGCCGCCGTAGAGCAGGGTGAAAAGGGTGTTGTCGGCGTCGAACTGGGCGTTGCCCCAGCCTATCAGCCAGGCGTCGGTCGGTATCTTACGCTGCAAAATCTGGCCGACGTAGCTGCTCCACTCCTGCACCCGCAGGTCGGCCTTGACGCCCACCTTGGCCAGCTGGCCCACCACCGCTTCGGCCACCTGGCGGTCGTTGAGGTAACGGCCCGAGGGGCTGCCCATGGTGAAGCTGAAACCATTCGGGTAGCCGGCCTCGGCCAGCAGTTTTTTGGCCTTGGCGGGGTCGTAAGGGAAGGGCTTGCAGAGGTCTTCGTCGTAACCGAACATGTAGGTATTGAGCGGGCAGCCCACTGCGGTGCCGTTGCCGCCCAGGACGTGCTTGATGATGGACTCTTTATCGACCGCGTAGTTGAGCGCCAGGCGAACCTTGGGGTCGTGCAGCGGACCCTTGCCCTTGACGTCGAGTTCGACGAAGATGTTGCGAATGCTGGGCACGGTGCGCGCCTCAGCCACTCCGGAAGCGTTGACGGAGTCAATGGCCTCGGGAGCCAGGTTGGTAATTATGTCTACCCCGCCGGTCACCAGCTCGGCGACGCGGCTCGAGGCCTCGGGAATGGGACGGAAGACCACCTTTTTTATCTTGGGTTTGCCGGCCCAGTAGTCTTCATTGGCCGCCAAGTCTATCTCCTGGTCTTTTATCCACTTGACGAACTTATAGGGGCCGGTGCCTACGGGGTGGTTGGCGAAATAGGCGGCGCCTTTGTCTTCAATGTACTTTTTGGGAACCACCCAAAAGTAGGTCAAGCGCGTCAAGAAGAGCGGGAAAGGCTTGGAGGTGGTTATTTTCAACTTGTAGGGGCCGACGACTTCGACGCTCTTTATCGGCTTGAAGTAGGTGGAGTATTTTAGGGGTTTGTCGGGATTGAGCAGGCGGTCAAAGTTGAACTTGATGACGTCGGCGTTGAGCTCTTCGCCGTCGTGGAACTTGACCCCCTTGCGGACAGTCATCTCCCAGGTAAGGTTGTCGAGGGCTTTTACCTCTCCCAGCCAGGGCTGGTACTTGCCGTTAGGCAAACGGCGGTAGAAGTTGTCGAAGATGTTAGAGGTAACGTTGCCCGTCGGGGTTTCTTGATGGTTTACCGGGTCCAGAGTAGTAGCGTCGACGCCCTGAGCGATCACCAGGGTGTCGCCCGCCGCCCAGGCGGAAAACGAAGCTCCTAGTATAAAAAGTACTAATAACGTTATTTTTCGCATAATTTCCCCCCTCCTTAGACCCTAAGCCTATCAGGATGAGAACGCGGTTTCAAGCTGCGAACGGGCAATATTGCGCTTTTTCGCGGGCCGCCCCAAGAGCAATATACCGGCCTTCGCGCTGGTATGGTTAGGTGATGTTTAGGAACCTGGGCGAATACCTGGCTGACCTCGAGCGCCGCGGCGAGCTGGTGCGCGTGACCGACGAGGTTTCCGCCGAGCTCGAGATCACCGCGCTGGCCGACGCCGCCTTCAAGTCGGGCGGGCCGGCGCTGCTGTTCGAAAACGTGCGCGAGCGTGACTTTCCGCTGGTCATCGGCCTTTACGGCACCCCCGAGCGCACCGCGCGGGCCCTGGGAGTAAGAACGCTCGACGAGCTAGCGGAAAAGGTGCAGCGGCTTTTGGACCTCAAACCCGCCGGCGGCCTCGCCGGGGCGCTGGCGCTGCTGCCCAAGCTGGGCGAGCTGAAGGGGCTCTTCCCCAAGAAGGTGCGGCGCGCGCCGGTGCAGGAGGTGGTGCGCAGCGGCGAGGCCGTCGACCTGGGCCGCCTGCCGGTGCAGACCTGCTGGCCCGCAGACGGCGGACCCTTCGTCACCCTGCCCCAGGTCATCACCAAAGACCCCGAAACCGGCGAGTACAACGTGGGAATGTACCGCATGCAGGTCTTCGGGCCCCGCACCACGGCCATGCACTGGCAGCTCTACAAGACCGGGCGCAGGCACTTCCAGAAGGCGCGCGCGCTGGGCCAAAGGCTCGAGGTGGCCGTGGCCCTGGGCGGCGACCCGGTGCTCGCCTACGCCGCCACCGCCCCGCTGCCCGAGCTGCCGGGGCTCTACGAGTACCACCTGGCGGGCTTCTTGCGCGGCCGGCCGGTGGAGCTGGTGAAGGCCAAAACGGTGGACCTGTGGGTGCCCGCCGAGGCCGAGTTCGTGCTCGAGGGGTACGTGGACCCGGCCGAACCCTTCGTGAGCGAAGGGCCCTTCGGCGACCACACCGGCTTCTACACCCCGCCCTCGCCCTACCCGCTCTTCCACGTCACCGCCGTCACCCACCGCCGCGGGGCTGTCTACCCCAGCACGATCGTGGGCCCGCCGCCCATGGAGGACGCCTGGCTCATCGAGGCCTCGGAGCGCATCTTCCTGCCGGCGGCGCGGCTGGTGATCCCCGAGATCCGCGACTACCACATGCCCCCCGCGGGCGTGGCCCACAACTGGGTGAACGTCGCGATCGAGAAGGACTACGCCGGGCAGGGGTTCAAGGTGGCGAGCGGACTCTTGGGCCTGGGGCAGATGATGTC
>JALSMT010000010.1 GCA_026987375.1 Thermaceae bacterium
TTGTCGAGGACGTAGCTGCGGATCTGGCTGCCCCACTCGATAGACTTTTGCTCGCCGCGCAGCTTGGCCATCTCCTCCTGGCGTTTCTGCCACTCGCGCTCGAAGAGACGGCTACGCAGCACCTTCATGGCCATTTCTTTGTTCTTGTGCTGGCTGCGGGTCACCTGGCTGGTGACCGTCAGCCCCGTGGGCAGGTGGACGATGCGCACCGCGCTGTCGGTGGTGTTGACCCCCTGGCCGCCGTGGCCCTGGGCGCGAAAAACGTCTATGCGCAGGTCTTCCGGCTTTATCTCGACGTCCACGGTGTCGTCCACCTCGGGGCTCACCTCCACCGAGGCGAAACTGGTGTGGCGGCGGCCGGTGGAGTCGAAGGGGCTGGGGCGCACCAGTCGGTGCACGCCGCGCTCGGCTGAGAGCAGGCCGTAGGCGTTCTCGCCGCGCACGATCAGCTCGGCCGAGTCAATGCCGGCCTCGGGGCCGGGGGTGATGTCGAGAACCTCTACCTTGAAGCCGTGGCGCTCGGCCCAGCGGCTGTACATGCGCAGCAGCATCTCGGCCCAGTCCATGGCCTCGGTGCCGCCGGCACCGGGCTTGATCGTCAGGATGGCGTTCTTATCGGCGTGTTCGAAGCCGAGCAGGGTCTGGTGGTAAAGGTCCTCGAGCTTCTTCGCCGCCTCCTCCAGCTCGGGCTCGAGGCTCTCCCGTTCCTGGGGCGAGGCCTCGTCCCACAGCTCGATCAGGCTCTCCAGGTCGCCCGAAAGCTGCTGGTACTCCTCCACCACCTTTTTCAGCCGCGCCGCTTCCTGGGTCAGCTTCTGCGCCGCCGCCGGATCGTTCCAGAGGTCTTCCTTGCTCAGTTCGCTTTCGAGTTCCGCAAGCCGCGCCTTCTTGCCGGCGATGTCAAAGATACCCCCGGAGGGCGTCGAGTTTCTGCTTCAGTTCACGCGCGTCCATGGCCCCTCAGTCTAGCAGGGATGTCCGGTTCCGTCACCTGCTGCCGTGCGCGCAACGCCGGCGGAGGATGTTAAACTATCTCCGAAAGGTAGCCCTGGTATGCCCAGAATGCGCCACAAGTAAGCAGCCCGCCCGCAAGGCCCGGCTCGGCCGACCGGGAGGCTCGGACCGTTGCTTCCGCGCCTCCGCATTGCGTCT
>JALSMT010000011.1 GCA_026987375.1 Thermaceae bacterium
ATGGCGAACTTGCTGCCCTGCTCCAGCGCCACCGGCTTCAGCAACTCCACCACCATGTTCACATTGTCGCCCGGCATCACCATCTCCACGCCTTCCGGCAATTGGATCGTCCCGGTCACATCCGTCGTCCGAATGTAGAACTGCGGACGATACCCGTTGAAGAACGGCTTGTGCCGCCCGCCTTCGTCCTTCTTCAAGACATACACTTCCGCCTTGAACTTCTTGTGCGGCGTGATGCTGCCGGGGGCTGCCACCACCATGCCGCGCTCCACCTCGTCGCGGCCAATGCCGCGCAGCAGCAGGCCCACGTTGTCCCCGGCGATGCCTTCGTCCAACTGCTTGTGGAACATCTCCACACCGGTCACCACCGTCTTCATCACATCGTCCTGCAGGCCCACGATCTCCACCGGCTCGCCGACCTTGATCTTGCCGCGCTCGATGCGCCCGGTCACCACCGTGCCGCGGCCTTTGATGCTGAACACATCCTCGATCGGCATCATGAACGGCTTGTCCACATCGCGCTCCGGCTCGGGGATGTACTCGTCGATCACCCGCAGCAACTCGGCAATCGGCTGGTATTCCGGCGCATCGGGGTCTTTGCTCTCGCTCTGCAGCGCCTGCAAGGCGGAACCTTTCACGATGGGCGTCTCGTCGCCGGGATAACCGTACTCGTTCAGCAGTTCCCGCACTTCCAGTTCCACCAGTTCCAGCAGTTCGGGGTCGTCCATCATGTCCACCTTGTTGAGGAAGACCACGATGGCCGGCACTTCCACCTGGCGGGCGAGGAGGATGTGCTCACGGGTCTGCGGCATCGGGCCGTCGGGCGCGGCCACGACCAGGATCGCGCCGTCCACCTGGGCTGCGCCGGTGATCATGTTCTTGATGTAGTCCCGGTGGCCGGGCATGTCCACGTGGGCGTAGTGGCGCTTGTCGGTTTCGTATTCCACATGGGCGATGTTGATGGTAATGCCGCGCTCGCGCTCTTCGGGGGCTTTGTCGATTTCGTCGAAGGGGGTGTACTGACCCCAGCCGCGCAGGGCGCAGTATTTGGTGATCGCCGCAGTGAGGGTGGTCTTCCCGTGGTCGATGTGCCCCATGGTGCCCACATTCAGATGCGGCTTGGTGCGTTCGTACTTCTGCTTCGCCAT
>JALSMT010000012.1 GCA_026987375.1 Thermaceae bacterium
TGCAATTAGCGGATGGCGAAGATGTTGGACGTGGGTAGTGGCGACTGACGGGTAACTGCGCAGCTGGCTGCGCGCTCGCCGCACGGTGGTGTGCAGGGGGTAGACAGCTCGCCGGCGATGATAGCTCAGGCGAGGTCTCGCTGGCCGGTTGTGCCTACGCGCCGGAAAGCGGTGGGGTGCGGATGAGCGGGCCCATGGAGAATCTAGCGGCGTGCACGCGGGTACGGGAGCTGCTTCCGCTCTAGTCAACCGTAAGAACAATCTATGCGCCTAAAAACAGATAAACCGCTGGAAAGGCGGTGCACTCCGGCTGGTCCAGGTTCTGTATCAATGCGCTTTCGACGCTTGCAGCGCCGCAGACCGGCGCATCTCCACGAAAGGCGCGAAATTCGTATATCTCGCTGCTGCCGATCTTGTAAGAGTCGCCGGTTTTTACGTCTTCCAGACCTTCCTCATACAGTCTATCCAAAAGAGCTTCCCGGTCTCGCCCGGGAGCAAAATTGGTCTGCACCATTCCCCGTTCTATGCTAGCCGTTAACCAGGCCCAACCGGCGTAGGCCGTTAGCATGCTCTCGTCGCCAACTTCGTTAACCCTGCCGCCAAGAAAAGACCAGGTTAGCGGCCCCACGAAGCCGCGGCCGCGCGTACCATCGGGCATCTCGTATTCAAGCAGGTGGACTTTCTGCAGCCCCCAACCGGGAAAGTTGACGGTGTAAGTTCTTTTGATGCTTATCTTTTTTGGTTTTTGCCAAACTCATTGGGGTGCGCCAGCCAGTCGGCGAGCTCTTTGACAATCCTGCCCCGGCCAAAATGTATCATTTGTTTCTCCTTCGCTAGTTATTGCTTTCTACGTTAATAGCTGCTTACTATATCTGGTCTTCAAAAGCGCCTCTTTAAGGAAATAGCCGCACAAATATGGTCTTATATAATCTCGCCGATGTGCGTCGAAAGAACAGCGCCGGCCCTTGCAGGCCGGCGCTGAGAGGCGGGGGTTTGCTGGACTACCGCCTACTTGGCGTAATCCACCGCCCGCGTTTCCCGCACCACGGTTACCTGCACCTGACCCGGATAGTCCATGTCGTGCTCGATGCGGTTTGCTATCTCGCGAGCCAGCAGCGTAGCCTTGGCGTCGTTTATTTTTC
>JALSMT010000013.1 GCA_026987375.1 Thermaceae bacterium
CCCGGCGACAACGTCGAGTTCTCCGTCGAACTCATCAAGCCCATCGCCCTGGAAGAAGGCCTGCGCTTCGCCATCCGCGAGGGCGGCCGCACCGTGGGCGCTGGGGTCGTGACCAAGATTTTGGAGTGAGGTGAGGGATGCCAAAGATTCGTATAAAGCTGCGCGGTTTTGACCACAAGAGCCTGGACGCTTCCGCGCGCAAGATAGTAGAGACGGCGCGGCGTAGCGGCGCCAAGGTGGCGGGGCCGGTGCCTTTGCCGACCAGGATACGCCGCTTCACCGTGCTGCGCGGCCCCTTTAAGCACAAGGACAGCCGCGAGCACTTCGAGATCCGCACCCATAACCGTCTGGTGGACATTACCAACCCCAACAAGAAGACCATCGAGAGCCTGATGACTCTCGACCTGCCGACGGGCGTGGAAATCGAGATCAAGACCGTGGGAGGTGGCCGGTGAAGGGCATCCTAGGAGCTAAAGTGGGTATGACCCAGATCTGGAAAGACGACCGCGCCATTCCGGTGACCGTGGTGCTGGCCGGGCCGTGCCCGGTTCTGCAGCGTAAGAGCCCGGAAACGGACGGGTACGCTGCGGTCCAGCTCGGTTTTGCGCCGCTCAAGCCGCAGCGCGTCAACAAGCCGATGAAGGGGCACTTCGCCAAGTTTTCGGCCGAGCCGCTGCGCTACCTGCGCGAGATTCGCGATTTCGAGCCGGAGAGCGACGTAGTCACCGTCGAGATTTTTCAGCCGGGCGAGAAGGTAGACGTAACCGGCGTCAGCAAGGGCCGCGGTAACGCCGGCGTCATGAAGCGCTGGAATTTTGCCGGCGCTCCGGCTTCGCACGGCGCTCACCGCGTCCACCGCCACCCCGGTTCCATCGGTCAGACCAAAACGCCTGGGCGCGTTTACAAGGGCCTCAAGATGGCCGGCCAGTACGGCAACGCTCGCGTGACCATGCAGAACCTGGAGGTCGTGGACGTAATCCCCGACGAGAACCTGCTTCTCATTAAGGGCGCCGTCCCCGGCCCCAACGGTGGGCTGCTGGTCGTGCGCGAGACCACTCGCGACAAGGGGGCTGAATGATGTACGAGGTTCCCGTTATCCCCGAGAAGGGCGCTAAGAAGACGCGCCAGCTGGACCTGCCGCAAGAGATAAACTCTCACCTCCTCTATGAGGTGGTGCGCTGGCAGCTGGCTAGCCGGCGTCGCGGCACCGCTTCTACCAAGACGCGCGGTGAGGTTAAATACTCGACGCGTAAACTTTTCCCGCAGAAAGGGCTGGGTCGCGCCCGACACGGCAGCCGCGGCGCCAACGTTTACGTCGGCGGTGGGATAGTCTTCGGCCCCAGGCCGCGCGACTACGGTTACACCCTGCCGAAGAAGGTACGTAAGGCGGGTTTGGCCATGGCCCTGGCCGACCGCGCCCGCGAAGGGAAGATGCTCGTCGTCGAGGCCTTCGCCGGAGTCGGCGGCAAGACCAAGGAGTTCCTGGAGTGGGCCAAGAGCCACGACCTCGACGGCTCCGAGCGCGTCACCTTGGTCAGTGCGGATGAAAAGGTGCGCCTGGCCGCGCGCAACCTGCCTTGGGTCATTACCCTCAGCCCCGAGGGTGTCAACGTCTACGACATCATGCGCAGCGACTGGCTGGTGTTGGACGAGGCTGCGCTGGCGCTGGCGCTGGCGCGCGCCGGTATTGGAGGTGAGGCGTGAAGACTCCTTACGACGTGATCATTGCGCCGGTGCTTTCGGAAAAAGCCTACGGCGGCTACGCCGAGGGCAGGTACACATTCTGGGTGCACCCCGAAGCCACCAAGACCGAGGTCAAGAACGCGGTGCAGCAGGCGTTCAAGGTCAAGGTCATGGAGGTCAACGTCATGAACGTAGCCGGCAAGAAGAAGCGCATGGGCCGCTACGAGGGCAGGCGCGCCAACCGCAAGAAGGCAATAGTGACCGTGGCCCAAGGGCAGAAGATCGAGGCCCTGGAAGGGCTGATTTAGAGGTGAATTATGGCGGTTAAGAAGTTCAGGCCCTACACCCCCTCCCGTCGCTTCATGACGGTGGCCGACTTTTCCAGCATCACTAAGAGCAAGCCCGAAAAGTCGCTTACCGAACCCCTTGTGAAGACGGGCGGGCGCAACAACCAGGGGCGCATCACGGTGCGCTTCCGCGGCGGCGGCCACAAGCGCCTCTACCGCATCATCGACTTCAAGCGCCGCGACAAGGCCGGTATCCCCGCCCGCGTCGCCGCCATCGAATACGACCCCAACCGTTCGGCGCGCATCGCCCTGCTCTTTTACCGCGACGGCGAGAAGCGCTATATCATCGCGCCCGAAGGCCTAAAGCCCGACATGAAGGTGCAGTCGGGGCCCGAGGCGCCCATCCAGGTGGGCAACGCCCTGCCGCTGCGCTTCATCCCCGTTGGTACGGTGGTGCACGCCATCGAGCTCGAGCCCGGCAAGGGGGCGCAAATAGCGCGTTCCGCCGGCACCGGCGCGCAGATTCAGGGCCGCGAGGGCGACTACGTGGTGCTGCGCCTGCCCTCGGGCGAGCTGCGTCGCATCCACGCCGAGTCCTACGCCACTATCGGCGTAGTGGGCAACGCCGACCACAAGAACATCGTCGTCGGTAAAGCGGGGCGCACCCGCTGGCTCGGTCGCAAGCCGCACGTTCGCGGCTCGGCCATGAACCCGGTTGACCACCCCCACGGCGGTGGTGAAGGCCGAGCCCCGCGCGGCCGTCCGCCCGCCTCTCCCTGGGGCTGGCAGACGAAGGGCAAGAAGACCCGCAAAAAGCGCAAGCCCTCTGACCGGTTTATCATCAGCCGGCGGAAGAAGAAGTAGCGAGGTGAGGTATGCCGCGTAGCTTGAAAAAAGGTGTATTCATCGACGATCATCTTCTCGAAAAGGTCGAGGCTATGAACGACGCCGGCGAGAAGAGGGTCATCAAGACCTGGAGCCGACGCTCCACTATCGTTCCCGAGATGGTCGGGCACACCATCGCCGTTTACAACGGCAAGCACCACGTGCCCGTCTTCATCACCGAGAACATGGTGGGCCACAAGCTTGGCGAGTTCTCGCCGACCCGCACCTACCGCGGGCACGGCAAGGACGTCAAGCAAGCCAAGAAGCACTAGGAGGCGGGGAAGTGGAAGCGAAAGCAGTAGCCAAGTACATCCGCATGTCTCCGCGCAAGGTGCGGCTGGTGGCGGATTTGATCCGCGGCAAGAGCGCCGACGAGGCCGACCAGATCCTCAAGTTCACCAATCGTCGCGCCGCCGCTTCGGTGCGCAAGGTGCTTTTGAGCGCGGTCGCCAACGCCGTCAACAATCACGACCTGCTGGAAGACCAGCTGGTCGTCAAGGCGGCTTACGTCGACGAGGGGCCGACCCTCAAGCGCGTGCTGCCGCGCGCCCGTGGCCGCGCCGACATCATGAAGAAGCGCACCAGCCACATCACCATCATCGTGGAGGAAAAGAATGGGTAACAAAATCAACCCTATCGGTTTTCGCCTTGGCATCACCCGTGACTGGGAGTCGCGCTGGTACTCGGGCAAGAAGGGCTATGCGCAGCTGCTCGACGAAGACGGCAAGGTGCGCGAGCTCATCGAGAACGAGGTGGCGCACGGCGGAATCGCCCGCATAGACATCGAGCGCGCCGCCGACAACCTCGCGGTGACGGTGCACGCGGCCAAGCCCGGCGTCATCATCGGCCGTGGCGGCGAGACTATCAAGCGCATGCGCGCCGACTTGCAAAAGATGTTCCCCAGCCGCACCATCGCTCTCAACGTGCAGGAAGTGGGCAACCCCAACCTCTCGGCGCCGCTGGTGGCTCAGCGAGTGGCGGAGCAGATAGAGCGCCGCTTCGCGGTGCGCCGCGCCATCAAGCAAGCGGTGCAGCGCGTCGTCGAGTCGGGCGCCCAGGGCGCCAAAGTAGTCGTCTCGGGCCGCATCGGCGGCGCCGAGCAGGCCCGCACCGAGTGGAGCTCTGCCGGCCGTGTGCCCTTGCACACCCTGCGGGCCAATATCGATTACGGCTTTGCCTTGGCGCGGACCACCTACGGCGTGCTGGGCGTCAGGGCGTACATATTCAAAGGCGAGGTCATCGGTCAGCAGAAGCCGTTACGGAAGGCTAGCGCCAGGCCGGAACGCACCCGCCGCCGCCCCGCCGTGCGCCGCCGCGTCAAGAAGGAGGTAAAAGATGCTGATGCCAAAAAGGCTTAAGTACCGTAAACACCACCGCGGCAGCATGCGCGGCGCCGCTAAGGGCGGCGACTACGTGGCCTTTGGCGAGTACGGTATGGTGGCGCTCGAGCCCTCCTGGATCTCCAACCGTCAGATCGAGGCCGCTCGTGTGGCCATGGTGCGCCACTTCCGCCGCGGCGGCAAGATCTACATCCGCATCTTCCCCGACAAGCCCTACACCAAGAAGCCGCTGGAAGTGCGCATGGGTAAGGGTAAAGGTAGCGTGGAAGGCTGGGTGGCCGTGGTCAAGCCCGGTCGCGTGATGTTCGAGGTCGCCGGCGTGACCGAGGAGCAGGCGCGCGAGGCCTTCCGCCTGGCGGGGCACAAACTGCCCATCAAGACCAAGTTCGTCAAGAGGGATGCCTACGATGAAGCCCAATGAGATCCGCAATATGAGCAGCGAGGAGATCATCGAGCAGGTGCGCCAGAAAAAGCGCGAGCTGATGGACCTGCGCTTTCAGGCTTCCATTGGCCAGCTGGCGCAAAACCACCGCATCAGCGAGACCAAGCGGACCATAGCGCGCTTGCTGACGATCCTCGGCGAGAAGAACGCCCGGACGGAGTAAGGAGGACTGACAAATGCCTAGAAAAATACTCACCGGCGTCGTGGTCAGCGACAAAATGGACAAGACGGTCGCCGTCTTGGTGGAGCGCCAGTTCCCCCACCCCCTCTATGGAAAGGTGACCAAACTGTCTCGTAAGTACCTGGCCCACGACGAAGAAAACGCCTACAAGGTGGGCGACGTCGTCGAAATCGGCGAGGCCCGGCCGATATCCGGCAAGAAGCGCTGGCGGGTGACGCGCCGCCTGGAAGAAGGACGCATGGATGCGGTGGAGCGCTACCAGCTGCGCAAGGAGCGTGGTAAGGCATGATCCAGCAGGAAACGAGCCTTTCGGTCGCCGACAACTCCGGTGCGCGACGCCTCAAGGTAATTCGCGTACTGGGTGGTTCGCGGCGCCGCTACGCCAGCATTGGCGATATCGTCGTCGCCTCGGTCAAGGAGGCCATTCCCGGAGGCGTGGTCAAGGAGGGCGAGGTCGTCAAGGCGGTCATCGTCCGCACCAAGAAAGAGGTTAAGCGTCCCGACGGCAGCGCCATTCGCTTCGACTCGAACGCCGCGGTGGTGCTCAATCCCCAGGGAGAGCCGCGGGGTACCCGCGTTTTCGGGCCGGTGGCCCGCGAGCTGCGCGAGCGCAAGTTCATGAAGATAGTCTCCCTGGCGCCGGAGGTTATCTGATGCAGCCTAAACTGCACGTCAAGAAGGGCGATAACGTCGTCGTTGTTTCCGGTAAGAACAAAGGCAAGACGGGTCGCGTCATCGCGGTGTTCCCCAAGGAGCAACGAGTGGTAGTCGAGGGGGTCCACGTCGTCAAAAAGGCCATGCGGGCGACCCCGGACAACCCCAAAGGCGGCTTCCACGAAATGGAAGCGCCGGTGCACGTCAGCAAGGTGCGTCCGCTCTGCCCCAGCTGCGGCAAGCCGGTGCGCGTCAAGAAAAAGCTGCTGGAAGAAGAAGGTAAATCCCGGCGTGTTCGCGTTTGCAACCACTGCGGCGCGGTGCTGGATGGGTGAGGTGAAAGATGCCGCTAGAAGTTAATCTCAAGAAACGCTACCACGACGAAGTGCGCCCGGAGCTCATAAAACGCTTCGGCCACGAGAACGTCTGGGCGGCCGCTCGCCTGGAAAAGGTGGTAATCAACCAGGGGCTGGGCGAGGCCAAAGAAGACGTTCGCATCCTCGAGAAGGCCGCCGAAGAGGTTCGCCAGATTACCGGGCAAAAGCCGGTCATCACCCGCGCCAAGAAGTCGGTTTCCAACTTCAAGCTGCGCAAGGGCATGCCCATCGGCCTCAAGGTGACGCTGCGCGGCGACCGCATGTGGATCTTCCTGGAAAAGCTGATAAACGTCGCCTTACCGCGCATCCGCGATTTCCGCGGCATCAACCCCAACGGTTTCGATGGGCGCGGCAACTTCAATATGGGCATCCGCGAACAGCTCATCTTCCCCGAGATTTCCTACGACCAGGTGGACGCCGTACACGGTATGGATATCGCGGTGGTGACCACCGCCGAGAGCGACGAAGAGGCCAGGGCTCTGCTCGAGCTCTTGGGGTTCCCCTTCCGTAAGTAAAGGAGCATTATGGCAAAGAAGGCGTTAGTCGAGAAGGCAAAACGTAAGCCCAAGTTCACGGTTCGCACCTACAACCGCTGCACGCGCTGCGGCCGTTCGCGCGCGGTCTACCGCTACTTCGGCCTCTGCCGCATCTGCATCCGTGAGTTGGCGCACAAAGGACAGCTTCCGGGCCTGAAGAAGGCTTCCTGGTAGCGAGGGCCGGTCGAGGGGGTTCCTTCGAGACCGCTCGCGCAAGCAGAGCTGATAAAAGGAGAGATATCAATGACTACAGATCCCATTGCGGACATGCTCACCAGGATCAGGAACGGTTTGATGGTCAATAAAGCGACCGTAGACGTTCCCGCGTCCCGGTTCAAAGAAGAGATAGTCAAAATTCTCGTGCGTGAGGGCTACATCAAGGGCTACGAGCGTCTGGAGAACGACGGTAAACCGCTTCTCAGGCTCGAGCTCAAGTACGGCCCCAAGCGCAGCAAGTCGATCAAGCACATCCAGCGCGTTTCCCGTCCCGGCCGCCGCGTCTACGTTTCGGCGGAGAGGGTGCCGGTGGTGAGGCGCGGTTTGGGCATCGCCATCGTTTCTACGTCCAAGGGCGTCCTCGTTGACCGCGAGGCGCGGCAAAAGGGCGTAGGCGGCGAAGTAGTCTGCGAGGTGTGGTGATATGTCGCGTATCGGCAAACTCCCCATTCCGCTGCCCGCAGGCGTCAGCATAGAGGTCAAGCCTGGCGAGGTGGTGGTAAAAGGCCCCAAAGGGCAGCTGCTAGTCGCTTACGATCCCGACATTACGATCAGCCTGGAAGACAATCAGGTCGTGGTCAAGCGCCCTACAGACGGCAGGCGTCACCGCTCGCTGCACGGTTTGACGCGGGCGCTGCTGGCAAACGCCATTGAGGGCGTCTCGCAGGGCTTCGTCAGAGAGCTGGAAATCAAAGGCATCGGTTACCGCGCCAAGATGCAGGGTAATAAGATCGAGCTTTCAATCGGTTACAGCCACCCGGTCTTCGTCGAAGCCCCCGAGGGCGTCACCCTCGAAGTACCCGAGCCGACTAAGATCCGCGTTCTCGGCATAGACAAGCAGAAGGTGGGGCAGGTGGCCGCCAATATTCGCGCCATCCGCCCGCCCGACGCTTACCACGGCAAAGGCATTCGTTACGCGGGCGAAGTCCTGCGTCTCAAGCCCGGCAAGGCCGGCGTTACCGGAGGTTAGTAATGGCCAGGTTGAACAGCTTTCAGCGCCGCAAATACCGCACCCGCAGACGGGTAAAGCGCTCCGGCCATCCGCGGCTGACCGTTTACCGCAGCCTCAAGCACATCTACGCCCAGATCATCGACGACGAGGCCGGCAAGACCCTGGTGGCCAGCTCCACGCTCGCTCTGGGTATCGAGAGCAATAAAACCGACGCCGCCAAGCAGGTGGGCGCCGATATCGCCAAAAAGGCCGTCAGCAAGGGCGTCAAGAAGGTAGTATTCGACCGCGGCGCGTACCGTTATCACGGTCGCGTCAAAGCCCTGGCCGAGGCCGCTCGCGAAGCGGGGTTGGAGTTCTAAAGGAGGACGGCATGCCAGAAACTGATTTTGAAGAGAAGATGATCAAGATTCGCCGTACCGCCAAGACCTACAAGGGCGGCCGCCGCTTCCGTTTTGGCGCCCTCGCCGTAGTAGGCGATCGCCAGGGGCGTGTAGGCGTTGGTCTCGGTAAGGCCAAGGAGGTGCCGCTGGCGGTACAGAAGGCGCAGAACATCGCCCGCCGCAACCTGATAGAGGTTCCGCTCGAGAACGGCACCATTCCCCATGAGATAGAGGTCGTCTACGAGACAAGCCGCGTAATCCTGCGCCCCGCCGCCCCCGGCACCGGCGTTATCGCCGGCAAGGTGCCGCGCGCCATCTTGGAGCTCGCGGGCGTGACCGACATTCTTACCAAGGTCTTGGGGAGCCGTAACGAGATCAACGTTGCCTACGCCACCATTCAAGCTCTTAAGGAGCTGCAGACCTGGGACGAAGTAAAGAGCATGCGGAAGGAGGAGGCCTGATGGGTACATTGCGCGTCAAATTGGTGCGTAGTCCCATAGACTACCCCAAAGACCAGAAGGCTACCTTGCGCGCCCTGCGGCTTACCAAAATGAACCGTGAGCGCGAGCTGCCAGACAATCCCGCCGTTCGCGGGATGATTCGCAAGGTGGAGCACTTGGTGAAGATCGTCGAGGTGAAAGAATGAAGATCTCCGATTTGAAACCCAACAGCGGCGCCGTCAGGAAAAAGAAGCGCGTCGCGCGCGGCCCCGGCAGCGGCTTGGGTAAAACCGCTGGCCGCGGCCACAAAGGGCAGAAGTCGCGCTCCGGCGGCCTCAAAGACCCGCGTCGTTTCGAGGGCGGGCGCTCCACGCTGATCATGCGTCTTCCTAAACGGGGTATGCGCGGGCAGGTGCCGGGCGCTATCAAGCGCCCCGAGTACCAGACCGTCAACGTCGCCAGGCTGGCCGAGCGCTTCCCCGAAGGCGGAGAGGTCGACCCGCAACTTATGGCTAAGGCGGGCCTCATTCGCAAAGCAGACAGACTAGTCAAGGTCCTTGGCCAGGGAGACGTCGCGGTCGCCATGAAAGTCAGCGCCCACGCCTTTTCAAAGAGCGCTGCCGCCAAGCTGGCGGCAGCCGGCGGCGAGGCCGTGGTCATAGGCGGCGAACAGGGCGAGGAGGCCTAGGATGCTGCGGGCGTTTAGGGATGCCTTCGTAGTCCCGGAGCTGCGCCAGCGTCTCTTCTTTACCCTGATAGTGCTGGCGGCCTACCGCTTGGGCACTTTCATCCCCACTCCCGGCGTCGACGTCGCCAAGGTGTCGCAGTACCTGGGTAGCGCCGCCGGCGGTGTCTTTGGCATCATCAACCTCTTTTCGGGCGGTAACTTCAGACAGTTTTCCATATTCGCTCTGGGTATCATGCCCTACATCACCGCCGCCATCATCATGCAGCTCCTCACCACCACGGTGCCCTCCTTGGAGAAGCTGCAGCGCGAGGGCGAGGAAGGGCGCCGCATTATCACCCAGTACACCCGCATTGCCGGTATCGCTCTCGGCGCCTTTCAGGGTCTCTTCCTGGCCGTGGGTTTTTTGGAGAGCGCCGGCGGACAGTTCCTGCTCCCCGGCTGGGAGCCAGGCTGGGGATTCCGCATCATCGTGGTGATTACTCAGGTGGCCGGTATCGCCTTGCTGCTCTGGATGGGCGAGCGCATAACCGAATACGGCATCGGAAACGGCGTTTCGCTGATCATCTTCGCCGGCATAGTCGCTCGCTGGGTGCCGCAGCTCATCGGCCTGGGCAAGCTGGTTTCCAAGGGCGAGGTGGGCGTTGTCAACGTCATTTTCTTCTTCGCCTTCATCATTCTTTCCTTCGCGGGAATGGTGGCCGTCACGCAGGCCGAGCGCCGTATACCGGTGCAGTACGCCCGCAAGGTGGTGGGGCGCAAGATGTACGGCGGACAGACCACCTACCTGCCCATTCAGTTGAACGCCGCCAACGTCATTCCCATCATCTTTGCCGCGGCCATAATCCAGATCCCCATCTTTCTGACCGCGCCTTTCCGTAACACCAGCATGCTGGCGGCGGCGATCGCCAACTTCTTCAACCCCCGCAACGCCAGCGGCCTGATACTTGAGGTTGTTCTGGTCATCCTTTTCACCTACATTTACACCGCGGTGCAGTTCGACCCGCGACGGATAGCCGAGAACCTACGCGAATACGGCGGCTTCATCCCCGGCGTGCGCCCGGGTGAGCCGACGATCAAGTTCCTGGAGCACATCGTCAGCCGCATGACGCTATGGGGCGCGCTCTTCCTGGGCGTGGTCACCGCCTTGCCGCAGATAATACAAAACCTCACCAAGGTGACGTCGTTGGCTTTTTCCGGAATAGGTCTTTTGATCGTCGTTGGCGTGGCCCTCGATACCCTGAGGCAGATAGAGTCGCAGCTGATGATGCGTAACTACGAGGGCTTCCTCTCCAAAGGCCGTATCAAGGGGCGGAGGAGCTTCTAATGTCGTCTGACTCGACCGTGCTGATATTCCTGGGTCCTCCGGGCGCCGGCAAGGGCACGCAGGCGGCTCGCTTGGCGGCCGACCTGGGCCTGCGCAAGATCTCCACCGGCGATATTTTACGAGCGCACGTCGCCCGCGGCAGCGAGCTGGGCAAGCAGGTAAAGCCCATTATGGAGCGTGGCGACCTGGTTCCCGACGAGCTCATCTTGGCCATTATCCGCGAAGAGCTTTCCGGAATGCCGCAGGTAAGGGTAATCTTCGACGGCTTTCCGAGAACTACCCAGCAGGCGCTAGCTCTCGACGAGCTATTGGCGGACATTTCCGCTCCAGTGGACGCAGCTCTATTGCTAGAAGTAGACGAGGCCGAACTGGTCGGGAGAATGTTGCAGAGGGCCAAGATGGAGGGTCGCAGCGACGATAACGAGGAGACCATCAAGCGCCGCTTGCAGGTTTACCGTGAGCAGACGCAGCCCCTAATCGAGTATTACCGAGAGCGTGGAGTCCTCAAAACCGTAGACGGGTTAGGCGATCCGGGGCAGGTATACTGCCGCATCCGGGAGGCTCTTTAATGCCGATAATCCTCAAGTCTCCGGCCGAGGTAGAACGCATGGCCCATGCGGGCGCCATGCTTACCGAGGTCATGGACTTGGTGGCCGCAGCCGTGCGGCCGGGAACGACTACCCGCGAATTAGACGACATCGCCCGCGAGGCAATCGTGCAGCGCAGCGCTAAACCGGCCTTTCTCGGGCTATACGGTTTTCCGGCGACCATTTGCGCTTCTCCCAACGAGGTCGTGGTGCACGGCATCCCTTCAGACAAGCCTTTACGGGGCGGCGACATCATCTCCATCGACATGGGTCTGTTTTACGACGGCTACGCGGCAGATATGGCGCGGACCTTTGCCGTGGGGGACGTCTCGCAGGAAGCCGCGAGGCTTATTCGCGTTACCGAGGAAAGCTTTTGGAGGGGGCTGGAAGTTCTCAGGCCGGGCGCCCGCCTGGGCGATCTCTCCGCCGCTATCCAAAAACACGTCGAGAGTGAAGGTTTCTGGGTCGTGCGAGAGTTCGTCGGCCACGGTATCGGCAGAGAGATGCACGAGGACCCGCAAGTGCCCAATTTCGGCCGCCCCGGAGTAGGGCCGCAGTTAAAGGCCGGCGTGACTTTGGCGATTGAGCCGATGGTAACACTTTACGCGGCGCCTGTAGTAGTATCAGAAGACGGCTGGACCGCCAGCAGCGGGCGGGGCAACCTCGCAGCCCATTACGAAAACACGGTAGCAATTACCGAGAGCGGTCCTAGGCTTCTTACGGGAAGGAGTGGGGGGTAAGAGTGGCGAAAGAGAAAGACACCATCCGGGCGGAGGGCGTTGTTGAAGAAGCCCTGCCGAATACCCAGTTCAAGGTCAAGCTGGATTCGGGGCTGGAGATTCTGGCCTACGTCTCCGGCAAGATGCGCATGCACTACATTCGCATTTTGCCTGGTGACCGGGTGGTGGTAGAGATTACCCCCTACGATCCCTCTAAAGGAAGAATAATCTACCGGAAGTGAGGTTACCAAGATGAAAGTGCGTGCTTCGGTCAAGAAAATGTGTGACAAGTGCAAGGTGATCCGCCGCCACGGCAGGGTCTACGTGATATGCGAAAACCCCAAGCATAAGCAGCGTCAGGGTTAGCTGGGAGGCATCATGGCTCGTATCGCAGGAGTGGAAATACCCCGTAACAAGCGCATTGAAATTGCGCTGACCTACATCTACGGAATCGGCCGCACCCGCGCCAAGGAGGCGCTGCAGGCGACCGGTATAGACGGTTCTGTCCGCGTCAAGGACCTGTCCGAGCAGGACGTCGTCAAGCTGCGCGAATTCATCGAGAACAAGTGGAAGCTGGAGGGCGAGCTGCGCAGTGAAGTGCAGTCTAATATCAAGCGTCTGATGGACATAGGGTGCTACCGCGGCCTGCGGCACCGTCGCGGTCTGCCGGTTCGCGGTCAAAAGAGCAAGACCAACGCCCGTACCCGCAAGGGCCCGAAGCGGACGGTGGCCGGAAAGAAGAAGGCGCCGCGCAAATAGTTGAACGAAGCAGTGACTTTTGTTAGGATAGCAAGGTTGCTCCTGCCGACTCGTCGGCGCGGGCCAGTTGATACTCCAAGGAGGAGAGTATGGCCAAGGCTAAGAAAACTAGATCTACCAGGAAAAAGGTAAAGAAGCAGGTTGCGCACGGGAAGGCCTTTATCCACGCGACCTACAACAACACTATCATCACCATCACTGACCTTGACGGTAACACCGTTGCTTGGTCTTCGGGCGGCGTTATCGGCTATAAAGGCAGCCGTAAGGGTACGCCTTACGCGGCTCAGTTGGCCGCCATGGACGCCGCTAAAAAAGTACAGAACTTTGGCATGAACCAGGTCGACGTAGTCGTCCGCGGCACCGGCGCAGGGCGCGAGCAGGCAATCCGCGCGCTGCAGGCGAGCGGGTTGCAGGTCCGTTCGATAGTTGACGATACCCCGGTCCCCCACAATGGATGCCGTCCGCGCAAGAAGAAGCGGGCGTAAAGGAGTATAGATCATGGGCAGATACATTGGTCCAGTTTGTAGATTGTGCCGCAGAGAGGGAGTAAAGCTCTACCTCAAGGGCGATCGTTGCTACAGCCCCAAGTGCGCCATAGAGCGCCGCCCCTACGCCCCAGGCCAGCACGGCCAGCGCCGCTCGCGCCGCCCCAGCGACTACGCGGTGCGCCTGCGTGAAAAACAGAAAATGCGCCGCATTTACGGGATAAACGAGAAACAGTTCCGTAACCTCTTCGAGACGGCCTCGAAAAAGAAAGGCGTTACCGGCACCGTCTTCCTGCGCCTGCTAGAAAGCCGTCTGGACAGCGTCGTCTATCGCCTGGGGATAGCCACCAGTCGTAAACAGGCGCGACAGTTCATCCGCCACGGTCACGTTCTGGTAAATGACCGCAAGGTGACCATTCCCAGCTATCAGGTGAGGCCAGGCGATGTCGTCGCCGTCAGCGAGGCCGGGAAGAAGATCGGCGCTATACAAGCCAACGTTGAGGCCGCCAAAGGACGCAATACCGGCCCTTGGCTGGAGTTCGCCGCCGAAAAGATGACGGGCAAGTTTTTGCGCCTGCCGGAGCGCGAAGACCTGGCTCTGCCGGTCAATGAGCAGCTCGTCATCGAGTACTACTCGAGGTAAAGGAGGCGGTTTAGTTGGAAACCACTACAGCGAAAGCCCCAGTATTGTCGTCCCGTGTCGAGGGGAACTTCGGCGAGTTTGTCATGGAGCCCCTGGAACGCGGTTTCGGAGTCACCCTGGGTAATCCGCTGCGCCGCATTCTCCTTTCTTCCATTCCCGGCACGGCGGTCACCAGCGTTTACATTGAGGACGCCCTTCACGAGTTCTCCACTCTGCCCCACGTCAAAGAAGACGTGGTGCGGATAATTCTCAACCTTAAGGAGCTCATCGTCAAGTTTCACGAGCCGGGCACCAAGACCCTGCTGTTGCGCGCAGAAGGACCGGCCGAGATTTACGCGCGAGACTTGGTCGTCCCCTCGTCGGCCGAGATAGTCAACCCCGACCTCTATATCGCCACCCTCGCCGAAGGCGGCAAGCTGGTGATGGAAATTCGCGTTGACGAGGGCGTTGGTTACGTAGCGGCCGAGAAGCACGGCATAAAGGACCGCATCAACTCGATCCCCGTGGACGCGCTGTTTTCGCCCATCAAGAGGGTCGCCTTTCACGTTGAAGACACCCGCCTGGGCCAGCGCACTGACCTCGACAAGCTGATTCTGCGCGTTTGGACCGACGGTTCGGTCGCTCCGGACGAGGCCTTGGCCAAGGCTGTGCAGATTTTCCACGAGCAGATGAGCTACTTCGACCAGCTCTTCCCCAGCGAGGAGGTTCTGGAAACCGGCGATGCGGTTCCTGAAGAGGCCGTAGTCGGAGCGGGCGCAACTAAGGGCGGCGCCGAGGGCGTTACTCTGGAAGACCTGGGTCTCTCGACGCGCGTGTTGCATAACCTCAGGGAAGAAGGAATAGACTCCATAGCTAACTTGACCGCGCTCACCGAGCGCGAGCTGAAAAAGGTTCCCGGTATCGGCGAGCGCAGCGTCGTTGAGATTAAGGAATTACTCGCCGCGCACGGATTTTCCCTAAAGGAGTAACGCCATGCGTCACATGAAGACAGGCAGAAAGCTAAACCGGTTTAGCACCCACCGCACCGCGATGTTCCGCAACATGGCGACTGATTTATTGCGCCACGGGCGCATCGAGACGACGATCCCCAAGGCGAAGGAGCTTCGCCGCTTTGTTGAGCCGCTGATAACCAAAGCCAAGCGCGGAGATCTGGCGGCGCGCCGCCAGGTCTTGCGCCTAGTGCGTAGCCAGGAGGTTGTCCAAAAGCTCTTTGACGAGATAGCCCCCCGCTACTCGGAGCGCAATGGCGGCTATACCCGCATACTCAAACTGGCGCAGAGGCGCAAAGGAGACGGCACTCAGCTTTGCATAATAGAGCTGGTCGACTGATAACGATGCTGCGATTCGGAAACGCCGCCACTGGGGCGGCGTTTTTGCATGCGTGGGGCAGGCGTCAGAGCTCTTCTTCGTCTATTTCTTCGTCGTCCGATTCGGAAGGAGCACCTATACTATCGGCGCTCTCTTCGGCTAGGCGGGTGACGTCGGGGTACACCCGGCGGCCGCCGCCTTCGCGCTCCAGAGTTTCGCGATATTCACGCATGTCAATGAAATGGTCGGAGGCGCTGCGCACGTCCAGGTCGGTAAGCTCGGGAATGCCCAAGAGCTGTACCTCGCGACCCATGGCGCGCACCGCCTCTATGGCCGGAACCAGCTGGGCGGAGCCGCTGGCTATTAGCGCTACGTCCCAGCGCGGGGCGCTGAGGAGCAGGTCGGTGGAGATGTGCGCCTCAAAGTTGGGCGCCTCGCCGCGAACCTCCCGTGAGCGCACCGAGTAGCCCATGAAGATGAGGGCGTCGAGAAACTTTTGCTGCCTTTCGTCGCCCCAGTCGGTTATGGGGGCGTAATAAAAAGCATTGTAGAGCGAGTAACCTCGGGGGAAGTGCTCGATGACCTTGCGGTGGTCAACGTTCCAGCCCATCCTTTTGGCGCAGTTATATACGAACGAGCCGTCAATGAATAGTGCGAGTCTGTCCACGAAGCCCATCATACTCTAAAACCGCTGAGATATTAAAAGCACGTAAAAAGGCGCGGGACGCGCCTGTCCCGCGCGCCGACGCCGGACTCTTCACTCTTTGCAGGTGCTTACGCCGATGATGGAGTAGATAGGGCAGTAATGGATAGCGGCCGTGATGACCAGGATAAGGCCGACGATGAGCGAGACCCAGCCCCAGGTACCGCTCAGCCAGTGCAACAAGTAGGCTACTACCAGAAGAATGCCTATTACATAGCGGACATACTGGTCACTCTTGCCAACGTTGCATCCCATTTTGCACCTCCTCTCTCATTTTAGCAGATGAGAGGCAACGCCGTTCATTCCTAGTCGACATTGAGGACTATCTTGCCGAATACCTTTCTAGACTCTAGCAGGCGGTGTGCGGCGGCGGCCTCATCCAAGGAGAGGACCTTGCCCAGGACTGGTTTAAGTTTGCCCTTCTTTACGTGCTCGAGCGCTTCGATTAGATGGGATTTAGAACCCATCGTCGAGCCCAGGATGCTGAGCTGTCTGTAAAAGATGTGAGCCAGGGGGGTATTAGCCGCGTACCCGGAAGAGGCCCCCACTATTGCGATGCGACCGCCGTTGGCGGTAGCCTTGATGACTCCCTGCCAGTAGTCTGCGCCGGTGTGATCGGCCACCGCCTGCACACCGCCGCCGCTGAGGCGGCGCACCTCTTTGTGCCATTCGGGCTGGTTGTAGTCCACCAGCGCGTCCGCTCCGAGTTCTTCCGCCAGCGCCAGCTTTTCCCGACTTCCCGCCGCCGCTATCACCCTGGCGCCGAACAACTTGCCTATTTGCAACGCCGCGCTGCCGACTCCCGAACCGGCGGCCATGACCAGCAGCCACTCTCCGGGTCTGACGCGCAGTTTTTCCGCCACCATCTGCCAAGCCGTCAGAAAGACCAGGGGCACCGCCGCGGCTTGGCTGAAAGAGAGGTTTTTTGGCTTGGGCAAGAGATTAACCCGCGGTACGACGACGTACTCGGCGTAACCTCCCCAGGTATCTTCTCCTAGGATGCGGTACTGCTCGCAAAGATTGTCTGTTCCGGCGAGGCAGGCGCGGCAGTGCCCGCAGGAGATGCCGGGGTTGAGTATTACCTCAGCGCCCACTAGGTTCTCTTCTACCCCGGCCCCTACCTCGTCTACGACTCCGCTGACGTCCGAGCCCAGTACGTGCGGTAGGGGCAGCTCGGGTGAGGCGACCCCCTTACGAACCCAGATGTCCAGATGGTTTAGAGCCGCCGCCCGTACCCGCACCCGCACCTCGCCCGGGCCCGGCTGAGGGTCAGGCAGCTGTCGCAGGCGCAGCACGTCGGCGTCGCCGCGCGACTCCATTACTACCGCTTTCATATCGCCAGCATACCGCCACGGCTTCGAGGCGCGTCTTTAGCCTCCCCCGTGCCAGAATGGAGTCATGGTGGAGATTCGGGGCAGGCGCGTTCGCATAATCCCGCCGGCGGGGGCGCGCTCGCTGATAGCGGACACTACCGCTTGGCGGTACGCGCCGCTACCACTGGCGGGCCCGCTGGAGCTGGTTTTGCCACGGCGGGCGTACTTTGAGTACGCTTTTCTCGACGAAAAAGACAGGCCCTTCGCCGATCCCGAAGCCACGGAGACGGCCGAGAACCCCTGGTATCCTTACGCCGCGGCGGTGAGGTTAGAAGGCGCCCTGCAACCTTTTGCAGGCGTGGCAGAGCTTTCTGGCAAGGTGCGGCGCCTGCGCATCGGCAAGCGCCATGTGGTCGTTTACGAACCGCCGCGGCCGCCTAGAGCCTGCCTGCTGGTTTTTGACGGTGTGGCCTACTACCGCATTGCAAAGCTGGCGCACGTTGCGGAGCGTTTGTGGCGGCTGGGACGCATATCCGCTTTGCGAGTGGTATTTAGCGAACCGCTAAACCGGGACGAAGACTATCGTTTTAGCGACGAACTGCGACGGCACGTTCTGCGAGAGGTAGTTCCCGAGGTGACGGCCCGCTTTGGCGGGGTAGCTTTGCGGGGGCTTTGGGGCGCCAGCCTGGGCGGTCTGGCGGCGTTGTGGTTGGGGCTCGAGCACGGCGAAGTTTTTAGCCGCGTGGGAGCGCAATCCGCGGCGCTCAAAGCCGTTGTCGGGGGGAGCGACGCCTGGCGCGATCCCGAATGGCTGCTGCAGCGCTATCGCGAATCGGCCGCAGAGCTGGATATGGTCGCTTTGCAGGCGGGGAAGATCGAGTGGCTGCTGGGCGCCGCGCGCCGCTTCGCCGCAGCGCTGGCCGATCGGGGAACTCCCCATGAGTACCGCGAATATCCCAGCGGGCATAACTGGTATACCTGGAGGCTGGGTTTGGCCGAAGGCCTGGAAGACCTTTTCGGCGTCGATCTTGAGTAGAATATCGCCGTGCCGCGCAACTGGGAGGAATACTATAGCCATTCACCGCCAGAACGCCGCGCGGCGATGGTGGCGCTCGCATTTGCAGGACTTCTCCCTTCCGGGCAACTACTGGATTTGGCTGGAGGAGACGGCAGGAATGCTTTCTATTTCTTGGCGCGGGACCGGCGGGTGACGCTGATAGATTCTAGTCAAAGAGCGCTGCGGCGGGCGCAGGAAAAGGCGGTCATGCGGGGTTATGACCTGCGCACCGTTTTGTTGGATCTAGAAGACGCATCACCCAATATACCGCCAGGGCCTTACGCGGGCATAATCGTCAGTTATTTCGTCCACCGCCCCTTGCTGGCGAGGCTGCCGCGACTGCTGAAGCCGGGCGGACTGGTTTTGTTGGAGGGCTTCAACCGCAGCCAGGCCGTGATGCGTCAGCGTCCGCGCAGTCCCTATTACTGGGAGCCCTGTGAACTGCTTAAACCGCCCGCAGGCCTGAGCTTGCTGGCCGCAGGAGAGGGCTGGCAGGAGTCGGCATACCGCAGTTGGGCGGTTTGGCGTTTGGGCTAAGGGGACGGGTTTATCCTGCGCGATTGAAACCGCTTGGACCGGCGGAGCGGGCTCTCCGTAGCTGGTCTGCCGCCTGTGGCCGCTGCGCGCCGCTCAGGGCTCCGAGTAGGCGGACTCGAGCCCCTGCCACAGCGATATCACCACCTGGTGCAGGCGGTCTAAACCGGCATGACTGGGACGCAACAACACCCCGCTGCGCCGCAGATAGCCCGCGCTCACGGCTTGCTCCGCGGCGTTCGTTATCACTAGCTCCAAGTCCCGCAGGCGGGTGCGCTGAGCCAGCTCTTTCAGGTCTACTCCTGCGCTGGTGCGTAGCCCCATCATCAACGCTTCTTTGACGTGCTCCAAAGGGGTGATCTTCTCCTCAAAGGGCGGTTCCCCTTTCCGCCAGCGGGGTAGGGGAGGGTTCGTCAGACGGCGGGAAACGACGCCAGGCGATCCTCCAAAAAAGTGGGAGGCGGCAGCCGGCCCTAAGCCACCCCAGGCGTTCATGCGCCAGTAGGCCAGGTTGTGTTGCGATTCTTCCCCTGGTCTGGCGTAGTTGCTAACCTCGTAGCGAACCAGCCCGGCCCGCTGCAAGATGCGGCGCGCCAGCAAAAAGGCTTCGGCTTCTTCGTCTCGGTCTGTCCTGATCCCGTTCAGAGCGAATGGCGTACCCGTTTCTATTTGCAGGGTGTAAGCCGATACGTGTCCCACGCCCAGAGCAGAAGCGGTCTCCAGATCGGCGCTGACGTTTTGCCCGGGCAGGCCGAGCATAAGGTCCAGCGATACCCTAAAACCACCCTCCAGCGCGCTTTCCACTGCCGTCAAAGCTGCGCGAGATTTGTGGGCTCGTCCCAACCGTAGCAAAACGGCGTCATCGAAGCTTTGCACGCCGATGGAAAGGCGGTTGACCCCCAAGCGGCGCAAGTGTTGCAGGCGCTTCTTGCTGAGCGTAGCCGGGTTGGCTTCCAGGGTTACTTCGGCGTCCGCGGCCAGTCGCCAAGGCAGAATGGCGAAGACGCGCTCCAGCTCGGAGTCGCGCAAAAAACTGGGCGTGCCGCCGCCCAAGTACAGGGTGCGCAAGGGGTCGGGGTAGCGCTGGTAGAGGGCGGCGGCCTCGACCTCTAACCTTTCGAGATACCCGGCGACGGCGTCCTTGCTGCGCAAGAGGGCGTGAAAGTCGCAGTAGGGGCAGATGGTTGGACAAAAGGGGACGTGAACGTAGAGGTGCCGCATGGCCGCCGTATTCTACTCGCGAAGTTTAGGATGGTAGTGATGAAGTACGTGGTGCTGACGCGCAGCCTGCGCAAAGACGAGGGTTTGATAAAGAGGCTAGAACGCCAAGGAATACCCTTCGCCAGCGTGGTGCTCTTAGAGCACAACCACGGCCCGGACTTTCCCAAACTGGCTCAGCAGCTGTCGCGGGCTTGGGACTGGGTGGCCGTGACCTCGCCCACGGCCGCCCGCTTTTTCCTGGGCGGTTGGAAAGAGGCCGGCAGACCGCGCCGTAAGATAGCCGCAATCGGCAAAGGCACCGCAAAAGTACTGATCGACGAAGGAGTAAAGGTAACTTTCATCGCATCCCAGGCGTACGGCGAGAGCCTAGCCGCTGAGCTGGGCGAGCGCGGCCGGGTGCTTTGGCCTACGTCTTTGCTGGCCGATACTCATTTTGCCGACGAGCTATCGCTCCGCGGCTTCGAAGTAAAACGCCTCAACGTCTATACTACCGAAGCGACCGTCTTGAACGAGCAGGAGAAGGCGCTGTTAGACGGCGCTTCACTAGCGGCTTTTGCTTCCCCCTCTGCCGTGAGGGCTTGGATGGACGCCAGCGAGGCGCGCCCCCCAGCAGCCGCCATCGGCAAAGTCACCGCCCGCGCCGCCCGCGCTGGCGGCTTCGAATATGTAAGCCACCCCCAAAAACCCAGCCTGGAAGGATGGGCGGAAACGATAGCCGCCATATTTACCCGCGGCTAACTGCCCGCGCCCATGCCTCCCCCGCCGCCTTGTCCCTCATCACTCAACTACCCAAGGCCAGACTTTAATTTGGTCGCTGTGTTTACTTCGGCGACCGCAGCGCCCGACCCACCTTCGCCTCTGCAAATCCGATTCAGCCGTGCCTTCAAACCCGGCTCGGCGCGATAACGCCGCAGGCTATCAATAGATGAACCGTATAACTTTTATATTCGCTACAATCGTGGTCACGTCGCCTATGGCGGCCTAAGAACCTTCTAAAATTTGATTTACGCGGTATTACAGTGCTAGACTCGCACTAGCCAGTTAGCGCCCACGAGACGCGCCCAGCGCCGTCCACCGCCCCCTCCCCACCGCACCGTTTGATTGGCGAATCTACTGTACCAGTGGAGATGGTCATACTATGAAAAACATCACCGGTCTGTCATTCATAGGCATCCTGCTCTTGGCATTAGCACTATTCATTAGCGGTTGCGGCGGCGCCAATCCCCCCGCCACCCCCACCTACAGCGTCGGCGGCACCCTCAGCGGCCTCGCCAGCGGCAAGCACTTAGTCCTGCAGAACAACAACGCCGACGACCTCACCCTCAGCGCCGACGGC
>JALSMT010000014.1 GCA_026987375.1 Thermaceae bacterium
ATATTAATGATAATGTATTATCAATACTCTGTAATGTCCAAGATATAGATAAACTATTAGAGAGACTCAAAAATAAATTAATGAGTTTGGATAATAAAAAGAGAGAAGACTATTTAAGAAAGATAACTTATCTCTTAAGACTTAGACCAAATTTAAATAAAGAGATACAAAAAATCAACAAAGGAGAGTTAGCTATGCCATTTGTAATAGAAAAAACTAAAGACCCTTTATACAAAGAAGGATTATTAATTGGTGTTGAGAAGGGGATTGAGAAAGGGATTGAGAAGGGAATTGAGAAAGGAATTGAGAAAGGAATTGAGAAGGGAAATCGAGAAGCAAAGTTAAACATTGCTAAAAAAGCTTTAACTCAAGGTGTTGATATTAACACTGTTATGCTAATTACTGGTTTAGATAGAGAGAAACTTTTAGAGATTCAATCACAAATTTAAATATTGTTTGAGTGAATTACTCAATCTGTTAAGAAGGATGGGGCTTTCTGCTTTATAATGCCTTTTTCTTCTAAACTATGCTAAAAAAAACACCTTCCATAAAAAACCATTTTGAAATTACAATTTTTTTAGATAAAATAGAGATATGCAAAAAGATGATAAAAGAGAGAATTTTGTATATGATAGAACTTTAAGAGACCTATTCCAAGATATTCCAAAAGGTTTAGTAAAACTTTTATCAAATAAAGAGGCAAAAAAGTTCTTAGATACAAGATTTCCAAGTGTGCAAGAGAAAGAGGCAGATTTAGTAGTAGAGTTAGAAGATGGAACAATCTTTCATCTTGAGATTCAATCTACTGATGATAAAGAGATGCCAAATAGAATGCTTCAATATGCATTGCTAATACAAAAGGTTCATAAGAAGTTTCCTTTGCAAATGGTATTGTATGTAGGTGAAGCAGATATTGAGTTTAAAAATAGTATCAATGCATTTGGTTTAAACTATAAATATGAAATTAGAAATATTAAAGATATAGATTGTAAATATCTAATAGAGAGTGATAATATTAATGATAATGTATTATCAATACTCTGTAATGTCCAAGATATAGATAAACTATTAGAGAGACTCAAAAATAAATTAATGAGTTTGGATAATAAAAAGAGAGAAGACTATTTAAGAAA
>JALSMT010000015.1 GCA_026987375.1 Thermaceae bacterium
GGGCTGGCCCTCCGCAGCGCCCCATGCGCGCCTAGAAGGGTATGACCGTACCCTGCTCTCCACCCAGCTGTCCGGCGAGGATTACCTCGCGGTCGGGGATGGAGCGGGCCTCGAGCCACTGGTACTTTGCGGCCTCCTCCATTACCTGGGGGTCCACCCGCAGGGCTCGCGACTCTAGCATCACCCAACCGCCGGGACCGCGCACCTTCAGGTATACCGGCATGTTTCCCGGATATTCGTCGAGGACGCTGCGCAGATCCAGTATTTGCTCGTCGTCCACCAGGCCGAGATCGAAACTCAGCTCGAGCGCCTGCGGCATGCTCTGCAGGTCTTCGTAGTGGAATACTTCGCGCGCCATTACCCGCAGAGAGTCCCCTTCGGAGTCTGGTTCTACGTCGCAGACTACTATTACCGGCATGTCTTCTTTGATTACGGCCGTGACGCGGTCGTAGGCTCTGCCGAAGACAACAACCTCGAGCGCGCCCGAGGCGTCTGCCAGGTTGAAGCGGGCCATCATGCCGCCGGAGCGGGTGGAGCGCCTGGTAATCTGCTCGACCATGCCCGCCAGCAGGACGCGGCTGCGGCCCGAGCCGCTCGAGCTCTGCCTGTACCACTGCGGCAGCTCGGTTAGCTTGCAGCTGGCTACCTCGGCCAGACCGGGGTAGTGCTCCAGCGGGTGGCCGGTGACGTAAATCCCCAGCGCCTCTTTCTCGTAGCGCAGCCGGATTACCTCTTCGAGGGGCTGTTGCTGCGGCAGGGAAGGCTCCACCTCGCCGGACTCGAACAGCCCCACGGCTCCGCCGGCGCTTTTTTGCTGTTCCGCGGCGGCCCACTTGAGCAGGCTTTCTACGGCGTCGAGCATGGCCCCGCGCTCGCCGAAGGCGTCGAAGGCCCCCGCCTTTATGAGAGATTCCAGGGCGCGCTTGTTGATGTGGTGCAGGTCAACCCGCTTGAGAAAGTCGGGCAGGCTCTTGTAGGGACCACCTTTTTGGCGCTCCTTCAAGATGCTTTCCACCGCTCCTTCGCCCACGTTCTTGACCGCCGAGAGGCCAAACAGTATCTCCTTGCCGGTCACGCCAAAGTCCGCTCCGGAGCGGTTTATGTCGGGCGGCAAAACGTGGATGCCGCCGGCTTCGGCGTCGCGAATGTACTCGGCCACCTTGTCCGAGTTGCGCCGTTCCACCGTCAGCAGCGCGGCCATGAACTCGACCGGGAAATGAGCCTTGACGTAGGCGGTCTGGTAAGAGATCAGCGAGTAGGCGGCGGCGTGCGACTTGTTGAAGCCGTAGTTGGCGAAGGCTTCGAGCAAGTCGAATATGCGGTTGGCTTCGTCGGGGGGGATGCCCTGCTTTTCCGCGCCGGTAACAAAGCGGTCGCGGTGCTTTTTGAGTTCCTCGACCTTTTTCTTGCCCATGGCCCGCCTTAGCAGGTCGGCTTCGCCCAGCGTGTAGCCGGCGACCGCCGAGGCGATCTGCATTATCTGCTCCTGGTAGACGGGGATACCGTAGGTTTCTTCCAGAATGGGCTTTAGTTTCTCCTCGGCGTGGGGGAACTCCTTGTAGCTAACCTGCTCCTGACCGTGGCGACGGCGCAGATAGGTGGGGATGTTGTCCATCGGTCCCGGGCGGTAAAGCGAGACGATGGCGATGATGTCGTGCAGGCGCTCGGGTTTGAAGGCCTTGACGGTATTCGTCATGCCCGTGCCCTCGAGCTGGAAGACGCCCTTGGTGTCGCCGCGGCCCAGCATCTCGAAGGTCCTGGGGTCGTCGAGGGGCAGGCTGTCGTAATCTATCTCCACCCCGGCGGACTCCTTGACTATGCGCTTGGCTTCGTCGAGAAAGGAGAGCGTGCGCAGCCCCAAAAAGTCCATCTTCAATAGGCCCAGCGCTTCCACCGAGCTCATGTCGTACTGCGTTACCACTCCGTTGCCGCGCGTGTCGCGCATTAGCGGCACCAGATTGGTGAGCGGTTCGTCGGCGATCACCACGCCGGCGGCGTGCACCGAGGCGTGGCGGTTGAGCCCTTCCAGGCGCTGCGCAATCTCCAGCACCTCGCGCACCCTCTCGTCCTGGCGCATGGCCGCCTTCAGCTCGGGTATCTGCTCGGTGGCCTGCGCCAGGGGCATGGGCTTGCCGAACTTGACGGGAATTAGCTTGGCCAGAGCCTCGGCCCGCTTGTACTCCAGGTTGTGAACGCGGGCCACGTCCTTGAGGGCGGCCTTCGAAGCCAGCGTTCCGAAGGTGGCTATCTGCGCCACCTTGTCCTCGCCGTAGCGCTCGCGCACGTAGTCGATCACCTCGTCGCGGCGCACGTCCGAGAAGTCGGTGTCGATGTCGGGCATGCTGACGCGGGCGGGGTTCAAGAAGCGCTCGAAGAGCAGGTTGAACTCGAGCGGGTCAATGTTGGTAATACGGATGGCGTAGGTGACCACGCTGCCGGCGGCGCTTCCGCGCCCCGGCCCCACGCTTATGCCGTGGTCTTTGGCCCAGTTGATGTAGTCCTGCACTATCAGCAGATACCCGGGGAACCCCATCTGCTCTATCACGCCCAGCTCGTACTCGGCGCGGGCTAGAATCGCCCAGCCGTCCCACTCCCGCACGCCGCGCACGTCCGGCAAAAAGTCGGCGTCGTCGCGCGTTTTCTTGTCGAGGCGCGCCAGTTGCAGCACCAGCTCGGCGTCGTCCTGCGCCGGTTCTATTTCCAGCCTGGTCAGGTAGGCGCGGTAGAGGGCGGGGGTGACCTTTTGCGGGTAACGGAGCAAAAGGCCCTTGAAGGTCAGTTCGCGCAGGTACTGGTTGTCGTCGCGCCCCTCAGGCAGCGGATAGCGCGGGATGCGGTAGGTCATCTTGTCGCCGACCGGCAGCTCCACCTCGCACAACCGCGCGATTTCCATGGTGTTGTCGAATACCTCGTCGGGCCACTCGGACAGGGCTTGCTTCATCTCTTCCGGGGTCTTGACATAAAACTCGTCGCAGGGAAACTTCCAGCGGTCCTCGTCCGCCAGGGTGGACTTCGACTGGATGGCCAGCAACACCTCGTGAGCCGCGGCGTCTTCTCGTTTGACGTAGTGGCCGTCGTTGGTGGCGACCATGCCCAGGCCGTACTTTTTGGCGTATTCCCGCAGCACCGCATTTACCTTTTTGTCTTCGGGCAGGCCGTGGTCTTGAATCTCGATGAAGTAGCGGTCGCCAAAGATTTCCAGGTATTCGTTCAGCCTTTCCTCGGCCAAATCGAGGCGGTCCGCCAGAATAAACTGAGGGATCTCGGCGCCCAAGCAGCCGGAAAGGGCGATGATGCCCTCGTTGTGCTCGCGCAAAATCTCGCGGTCTATACGCGGCTTCATGTAAAAGCCTTCCAGGTAGGCCCGGCTGGCGAGCCGCACCAGGTTCTGGTATCCGCCAAAGTCCTTCGCCAGCAGCGTCAGGTGGAAATAGCCGCCGTCGAGGCCCTTGCGCATGGTGCGGTCGAAGCGGCTTTCGGCGGCCACGTAGGCTTCGTAGCCGATGATCGGCTTTACCCCGGCGGCCGTGGCCTTTTTGTAGAACTGCACCGCCCCAAAGAGGTTGCCGTGGTCGGTGGTGGCTAGCGCCGGTTCGTCGGTGGTTTCCTTGACCCAGTTAATCAGCTCGTCCAGCTTGGCGGCGCCGTCGAGCAACGAGAACTGGGTGTGCTGGTGCAGGTGGGCGAACTTCATAGAGCCAGTTTACCGGCCCGGCCGGAGGCGCAGGTGTGGAGCGCGCACGAACACGGCAAGCGCAGCGGGCGCGCCTTCTCATCATCGCGACGCCGCTTTTTCATCACGGGCTATCACGTCGCGAAAAGCGCCGAGACCCCGGATCACGCCCCTGCCAACCTCGTCCGGGATGACGCGGGACGTTGTGCAGCAGACGTTCGCCTGTCCCCGCGAAAGCGGGGATCATTCCGGACGAGCGAGCTACAAGGTTCCCCTGTTCGCGGATTGCGCCCGGGCCCCCGCGCCGCACCGTAACGCCCGCGCTCGCACCGCTGCAAATAAAACCCTCCCCTGGGAGAGCTCGGGCGGGGGCTGTTGTCGTCGCCAAAACCCCAAAGCACGCCTTGCGCGCCGTGATAAGCCCACCCCCTACGCCCTGCCTCCCGAGTGACAAACCCCTCTCTAAGGAGAGGCGCGGCGGAGGAGGCGGGCTGGACGACTACGCGGGCCATGCGGTCGGGCGTCATCACCTGGCCGCCTTCGGGGCCGACGAGCTTGACGCTGCTCTTGGCGCTTGCGGGCAGGCGCGGGGAGAAGGCGTAGGGCAGGGAGAGGGCGAGCGGGAAGGCGCTGGCGAGGAGCATGCGGCGGCCCCACCGCACGCAACGTGCTCCCCTGGCGGCTTCTTGATTTCAGAACAGTTACTGCGGCAATAATCTTCATCGGCGCGGCGGTTAGATTGTGAGGGATGAAGTTACGGGTTGCGTTTATGGTCGTCTTAGCGAGTATTGCCTTCGCCCGCCTGCCTGGGGCGTACGCAGACTGGCGCGCGGCGGACGCCCTGGGAGACCTGGCGCGCCTAGAAAGCCTGGCCACGGTAGACGGCTACGTACAAATTTTGGCCAAGCGCAGCCTGGCTGGGTCGCCAGCGTTGCCCTTGCAAAAACGACTTGATTACGCGGCGGAGGTGGCGGCTTTCGACGACCGCCGGCAAGACTGGTTGGCGCTAGCCGAGCTGCAGGAAAAGGCTGGCGAAACGGCCGAGGCGGTTTCTTCTTACGCGCGGGCGTTGCCGCTGGCGGGGGCGGCCAGGGCGCTGGCCGGATTAGCCGCCGGCGGCGATACGGCGGCCATGGCGGCGCTCTATGCGGGGGGCGAGTACAAGACTTTGCTGGCGGCCCTGCCCGCCCAAGAGGTTAGCTGGCGGGCGCGGGCGCTGTCGCGCTTGGGACGTTACCGCGAGGCCTTGCCCTATTACCGGCGCTGGGCCGGAGAAAGCGAGCAGGGACGCTGGGGGCTGGCGGAACTGCTGCTGAAGTTGCGGGATTACCAGCAGGCGGCGGCGCTCTATAAAACCTTACCGGGCGCTGCCGCCAAGAGGGGCTTGGGGGAGGCGCTACAGCAACTTGGCGAGCTGCAGCAGGCGGCCGCCGTCTACTCTCTCGCGGATGAGGCTGGCAAGTGGCGGGCCGCGGGGCTTTACGAGAAGCTGGGACGGCCAGAAAATGCCTTAGCTCTTTACCGTCAAGTGGCTGCAGGAGATTCGCCTTACGCCGACGACGCCGAGTTGCGCCTCTGGGTTTTGGCGCGGAGACTGGGCCTGGGGGATTTGCAAAAGCAAGCATACGCGGGGCTGAGCGGCGGCCTGGCGGTCTTGGTTGGCAAGCCCTGGCCACGGCTTCCGGCGCCTTCGGGCCGCGCGGTCGTTATCTCGCCGCCGCAGGCGCCGCTTGTGCGCGATTTGGTTCGGGCCGGTGAAAAGGAGTGGGCCTGGGGGGAAGCCCGCTGGTGGGTGCGGAAGAGCGGCGGCGAGGACAGTCGCCGTAGCTTTGCAGCCCTGCTGGAAGACCTGGGACTCTGGGGGCGGGCCCTGCGCCTGCTGAGAGGGGTAAGACTCAGCAGCCGCAGCGACTGGATTAGTTATTATCCGCGGGCTTGGAGGAGTCAGGTAGAGGCGGCGGCGCGGGAATTCGGGCTCGAGCCCGAGCTGCTTTACGCCGTTATATGGGTCGAGTCTCGTTTTGACCCCGAGGCGCAAAGCCCCACCGGCGCAAAGGGGCTGATGCAGTTCACCCAGGCGACGTGGCGCGAGGTGGCGCGGCGGCTGGGTTTGGGTGACGCCGGCCCAAAAGACCCGCAGGCGGCCATACGCGCCGGCGCTTACTACCTGGCCAAACAGCTGAGTCGCTGTCACGGCCTGCTGGTTTGCGCTCTTTCTTCTTATAACGGCGGCCCCGGCTATACCCGCCGGGCGCTGGACGCCGCCGGCGGCGACGTTTGGGACTTTATGCGTTTCCAGCCGCGCGACGAGCCGCGCGAGTACGTGGAGAGAGTGCTGCGTCTCTACGCGATCTACAAAGCTCTCTATTAGGCCGCCCTGCGGCGCGGCGGACAAAATTCCCCTGAGAGCAGGTCTAAACTGAGGCATGAAACTACGTACCGTAGGAGCCTGTGGAACGGTAACCGGCAGCTGCCACCTGCTGGAGCAAGACGGTTTTCGTATGCTCCTCGACTGCGGGGCGTACCAGGGAGAGATGGAGGAAGAAAACTCAGCCGCGTTCCCTTTCGACGCCGCCCAGCTTGACGCGGTGCTGCTGAGCCACGCCCACCTGGACCACTGCGGCCGTATCCCCCTGCTCTACGCCCGCGGTTACGAGGGGCGCGTTTACTCCACCGCCGCCACCCTCAAGCTGGTCAAGCCCATACTCGAAGACGCCCTCAAGCTGATGAAGGAAGAGGCCAAAAGAGCGCGCCGCAAGGGGTTGCCGGCGGAGCCGCCGCAGTGGGGCGAGGAAGAGCTGCGCCGCCTCACCGAGCGCGGCAAGCCCATTCCCTACTACGCCCCCCGCAAAATTGGGCCGTTTCGGGTGACCTTCAAAAACGCCGGCCACCTGCCCGGCAGCGCTTTTATAGAGGTTCAGGCGGCAGGCAAGAGTCTGGTTTTTTCGGGAGACCTGGGTAACCGCCGCAAGGAGACGCTGCCCGACCCCGACTATCCGCGCGTGGCCGACCTGGTCCTCAGCGAGTCTACCTACGGCGACCGCCCTCACCGGCCCTTTCAGGAGACGCTGGTGGAGTTCGCCGAGGTCCTGGCTGAAACGCTGGATCGTGGCGGAAAGGTGATTATCCCCTCGTTTGCGCTGGAGCGCGCCCAGGAGATTCTCTTTTACATCCGCCGTTTCGAGGCCGAGGGGCGCATTCCGGTCGCGCCGGTATTCGTAGACTCGCCGCTGACCACGCGCGTCAGCGAGATATACTCTCAGATACAGGACTTTTTTAGTAACGAGGTGCGCTCGCTCTACCGCCGCGGGATAGATCCCTTTGCGCCGCAAAAATTGCGCTACACCCGCAGCGTAGACGAGTCAAAGCGTCTCAACGAGCTTTCCGGCGCGGCGATAATCATCGCCGGCAGCGGCATGCTGTCGGGCGGCAGGATTTTGCATCACCTGCGGCACCACCTGCCGCAAAAGCGCAACGCGCTGATTTTTGTCGGCTATCAGCCGCGCGGCGGCTTGGGGAGGCGCATCATCTCGGGGGAGAGAGAGGTGCGAATAATGGGCCACCAGGTCGCGGTACGGGCGTCGGTCTACACGCTGGGAGGCTTTTCGGGGCACGCCGGCCGCGACGAGCTGCTGGACTGGCTTTCTGCTGAAGGGCGGGTGGTGCTGGTACACGGAGAGGACGAGGCAAGGGACAGCCTGGCCCGGAATCTGCGCGCCCGCGGCGCCAGGGTGAGCATCGCCCGCCTCGGCCAGGTTTTCGCCGTCTAGTAAGGCAGCTTTACCCGTACGCAGGTTCCCTTTCCCGGCGAACTCTCGACGCTAAAGCTGCCGCCGCGGCTCTCGACCCGCTCACGCATCTGCGACATGCCGAAGCCCCCCAGGCCGTCGCTCAGCGGCGCTTGGGGGTCAAAGCCGACGCCGTCGTCGCATATCGAGATGACCGCGCCCTTCTCGCCCAGGGGCTTGAGCGATATCCATATCCGCTCGCCAGAGGCGTGCTTGGCGGTGTTGTTGAGGGTTTCTTGCAATACCCGGAACAAGACGACCTCAGAAGCCGGCGTCAGCGAGACCGTTTCCGGCAGGTCGAGTTCTATGCCAAGCCCCACCTGTTCGGCAAACGCCCGGGCGTAGCGCTCGATGGAGCGCATTAGCCCGTAGCGCTCCAGGTCTATGGGTCTGAGCGCAAAGATGCTGCGGCGCACCTCGCGGATCTGCGCCCGCAGGGTCTGCTTGACGGTTTGGATCTCGTCTTGAGCCCGTTTGGGGTCGCGTTCCAGCAGCCGGGTGGCAAGGTCCAGCTTGAGCGCCATAAAGGCCAGCGCCTGGGCTATGCCGTCGTGAATCTCGCGCGCGATGCGGTTGCGTTCTTCGTTGATGGCGAGTTCTTCGGCGCGCAGGTAGGCCTGAGCGTTGCGCACCGCCAGCGCCACCTGCTGCGCCAGCAGGCGCAAAAAGGGCATCTCTTCCTTTAGCTGACGGGCGCGGCCCCGCAGAACCAGTACGCCCACCGGTTCCTTGTCGAAGAGCGGGATGGCCAGCAGGTTGGTTTCTACGAAGGTCGGCAAAATCTGCGCCTCCCGCCAGCTGCCGCTGGGCAGGAACGAGTGGCCGTGTTCGGGCATGTTCAACTCGGCCCAGGGGTGCAGCACCCCGTCGGAGTCGAGCAGGTAGACAGCGCCGCCGCTGGCGCCGGCCCAGTCTATGATCTTTTGCAGCAGGCCGCCCAAGAGTTTTTCTAAGTTGGCTTCGGCCTTGAGGGCTTCGTCTACCTCGAAGAGGGTCAGCACGTCGCGAGTGCGCGCTTTTGCGGCTTCGAGGACGCTGTCGACCTCGTTGATGAGCAGGTCCAAAAATTCATCGTCGGCCTCGGGCAAAATGATGTCCAGCAGGCCGCCGCTGCGGCGCAGCTCGAAGCGCTTGGCTACGGCCCCCGGGCGAGTGTAAAAGTCAGGGGTAGACCAGTGGTAACCCTCCAGCTCCAGCGAAGCGTCGGCGCCCATCACGTCCGAAAGGGCGTTGACCACGCCGCGGATGACCTCTTCCAGGTTCTCGGTGCCGGCGGCCCTGCCCAGCACCTCGCGCAGCGCTTTGAGGCGTTGGTTGGCCTGCAACAGCTTGGCCTCGGCTTCGGCGCGTTCGCGCACTTCTTCGGCTATCCAGTCGAGGGTGAGCCACATTATCAGCGGGCCGACGACGCCGTAGAAAAATATCTGCAGAAAAAAGAGCCACCTGCTGGCCGGCAGGGTTTGCAGCCACCACTCGAGCCCCACCACCAGCAGCCCCACCGAAACGGGCAGTATCTGCTGCGCGCGCCGCACGCGGCCGTAGAGGTCGCTGAAGACTCCTTCCTTCCGCGCTGTTTCTTTAGCGGCCATCGTCGCGGTCCTTGTGGCGCAGCGCCCAGCGGCTTTGCCGCAGCACGCCGCGCAGGCGCCGTACTTCGTTGACGCTCAGAAGGGCGCGGTGACTCATGCGCCTCAGCGAGCGCATGGCGCCCGCCATGCGCTCGTCGTCGGTATAGCGTATTTCGCGCAGGTAGCTTTCCAGGTCGGCGAAAAATCGCTCCAACTCCTGCGCCGGCGCCGGTTTTGGGCGCGCCGCCTCCTGAGGACTACTGGCCGCCAGGAATACCTCGTACCCCACCAGCAACACCGCCTGCGCCAGGTTGAGGCTGGAGTAGCCCCCCGTGGGAATGCGCCACACCGCGTGGGCCCTGTCCATTTCGCGGTTAGACAGGCCAAAGTTTTCCCTACCAAAGAGCACGGCGGTAGGACCCTTCTCGTTCATCTGCAAGAGCCGTGGGGCTCCCTGGCGCGGGGTATAGACCTCTCCGGCGTAGGAGTCGCGGGCGCGGGCGCTGGTGGCGACGACGTAGACCGTGTCCCGCAGGGCCTCGTCCAGGCTGGCGGTAATGCGGGCGCCGTCCAGAACGTCGGCGGCGCCGCGGGTAGCCAAGCGGTAGGCCGATTCGTCCAGCGGGCGCTCCGGGTTCACCACCACCAGCTCGCTGAGCCCGAAATTCTTCATGGCGCGAGCCGCCGCGCCGACGTTGCGCGGCTCGCGCGGCTCGACCAGCACTACCCGGATCATCTGGCGGCCGTCAGTCGCTCGTCAGCCAGCTGACCAGAGTGCGTACGCCAAAACCGGTGCCGCCGGCGGGGCCGTGGGGGTTGTCGGCGGCGTTCTCGACGAAGGCCGGCCCGGCGATGTCGAGATGTACAAAGGGGACGCTGACGAACTCGCTCAAGAAGAGGGCGGCTTGAATGGAGCCGCCCCAGCGGTTGCCGATGTTTTTCAGGTCCGCCACCTCGCTCTTCAGCAGTTTGCGGTAGTCTTCCTCCATGGGCATCTGCCAGACCTTTTCGCCCGCCGCCGCCGCGGCTTTCTGCAGTTCGCGAGCCAGGGGTTCGTCGCTGGAGAAGAGGCCGGCAATCTGCCTGCCCAGGGCCACCACGCACGAACCGGTCAGGGTGGAGAGCTCCACGATCGCTTCGGGCTCTTGGGACGAGGCGTAGGCCAGGGCGTCGGCCAGCGTCAGCCTGCCTTCGGCGTCGGTGTTGAGAACTTCTATGGTCTTGCCGTTGAATGCGCGAATGATGTCGTCAACGCGATAAGCGTGGCCGCTGATCATGTTTTCGGCGGCGGCGACGTAGGCGCGAACCTCCAGCGGCGGTTGCAGGCGCGCGATGGTTTGCATGGCGCCCAAGACCGCGGCGGCGCCGGACATATCGCCCTTCATGGTCTTCATCGAGTCGGCGGGTTTGAGGGAGTAGCCGCCGGTGTCGAAGGTGAGGCCCTTGCCCACCAGCGCCACCCGCCGCTTCACCTCTCCCTTGGGCCTGTATACCAGCTCGATGAAGCGCGGCTCGTTGGCCGAGCCCTGCGCCACCGCCCAGTACGCTCCCATGCCCATTTTTTGAATCTCCGCGGGGCCTAGCACCCGTACTTCCAAGCCCTCGGCGCGGGCCATCTTTTCGGCGCGACGCGCCAGCTCGGCGGGGTTGAGGACGTTGGGCGGTTCGTTTACCAGGTCGCGCGCCAGGTAGACGCCCGCCGCCACCTGTTGCGCCTTTTCCACCGCCGGGCCAAAGCCTTGGGCGATGACGAAGCGCACTTTGCTCTCCGCAGACTCTCCCTTGTACTTATCGAAGCGGTAGCCGCCCAGCAAGAGACCCTCGGCCAGTGCGTAGCTGGCTTCTTTTTTCCCGAGGCGCGCCGCCAGGAAGTTCTCGCAGGTCACCTCGCGCGCCGCCAGAGAGTCCGCCAGCTGCGCCAGCTTTACCCCAGCCAGACGCACCTGCTCCAAGGTGTGGCCGCGCCGTTTGCCCAGCCCCAAGAAGACTACCTGGACGTCTTCGTTTGAGTAGATTGTGTGGGTTCCAAATTCTCCCTTAAACTTGCTTTTCTTGAGGAAAGCGCTGAGGGCTCCGTTCATCTCGCGGTCCAGTAGAGAGCCTTCGTCGCTCAATCTTCCGCCTAGGACGCCGATAACTCGAGTTTGGGCGTCCGTTTCGAAAACCTTCCTACGGGTAGTTTTTACTCTGATAGCCATAGCAATCAAGAGCATACCACGCGCCCTTTCAATACGACGCTCACCGTTTCATGGCAAAATGCTTCTTATGAAGCAGATTGGCGGCTCGGCCGCAATGGAAGGCGTAATGATGAAGGCCCCCGACGCCTGGGCGCTGGCGGTAAGGCTCCCCAGCGGTGAAATACACGTTGAGAGGCACGAAGAGGCCTCTTTGTACGAGAAGTACCCCTGGACCAAGCTGGTTTTCATCCGCGGCGTGGTGGCTCTGCTAGACGCTCTCGCGGTTTCATACCGCGCTCTCTCGCGCAGCGCCAGCCTGGCCGGCGAAGACGAGGAAGAGCTTTCGGGCTGGGCGCTTTACCTGACCATGCTGGTTAGCGGCGTTCTGGGGGTGGCGTTGTTCGTGCTGTTGCCGGCGGGCGCCTCACGTTTGCTGGTGGACGCCGCGGCGCGGCCCTTTCTCTACAACGCCCTCGACGGCGTCATCAAGGCGGCTTTGCTGGTGGGCTATTTGGCCTTTATCGGTCGTTTCGCCGACGTCAGGCGTTATTTTATGTACCACGGCGCCGAACACAAGGCCATCGCCGCTTACGAAAAGGGGCTCGAGCTGACCGTCGCGAACGTACGCAACCAGCCCAAGTACCACCCCCGCTGCGGCACCACCTTTATCGCTTTCGTCATCGTAACCAGCATAGCCGTCTATAGCTTTTTGCCGCGCCCCGACGTCATCTGGTGGCTCTTTGCAGGCAGGATCGCGCTGCTGCCGCTGGTGGCCGCTCTTTCGTTCGAGTTACTGCGTTTTTCTTCCAGCCATAACGATCCCTTCTCGCGCCTATTGCGCTGGCTGGGTTTCCAGTTCCAGATGCTGACGGTGCGCGAGCCCGACGACGATATGATAGAGGTCTCCATCGCCTCCACGAAGGCGGCGCTGGCCGCGGGCCGGCAGCCGGCGGAAGGCATGGTCGCCTGAGCGGGGTTCCCTTGCGCAAAAAGCAAAGGGTCGTACTCGCCATGAGCGGAGGAGTCGACTCTTCCGTCGCCGCCGCTCTCTTGCAGCGGCAGGGTTACCAGGTGCTGGGGGCGATGCTGGACCTGCGCAGCGACGCAGGCGAAGACGATTCAGCTTTGCAGAGCGCCCGCGAGGTGGCGCGGCGCCTCGACATCCCTTTTGAGATACTGGACAGACGCGGCGAGTTCGCCGAGCGCGTGGTGACGCCCATGGTCAAGGCTTACGCCGCGGGAGAAACCCCTAACCCCTGCGTGGGTTGTAACGCCACCATCAAGTTTGCCGAGCTGCTGCGGTACGCCGACAGCGTCGGGGCCGAATTGGTGGCCAGCGGCCACTACGCGCGGCGCCGCGGCGCCGCTGAGCTGTGGCGCGGCCGGGACGCCGCCAAGGACCAGAGCTACTTTCTCTGGCGCATATCCCGCGCGGAGCTGGCGCGTCTGCGCTTTCCGCTGGGCGAGAGCAGCAAGGCCGCCGTGCGCCAGCTGGCGCTGGCGCTGGGTCTGCCCTCGGCGCGACGTCGCGAGTCGCAGAATATCTGCTTCGTCAAGGGCAAGTTCAAGGACTTTTTGGCGTCGCGGCTCGAGGCGCGCCCGGGGCCGCTGCTCGACCTGGCCAGCGGCGAGGTGATAGGCGAGCACGCCGGTGCGGCCTTTTACACGGTGGGGCAGCGCCGCGGTCTGGGTCTTTGGCGCAGCCATCTGGAGCGCTACGTGGTGGAGGTCAGACCCGCCAGTAACGAGGTGGTGGTGGGTCCGCGGGAAGCGGTGCTGTGGAGAGGGCTTGAGGCCGAGGGGCTTAACCTGCTGGCCGACGCCGGCGAACTGGAAGGGGAGGTAAGCGCGCAGGTGCGCTACCGCGCCAGCGCGCAGAAGGCGCGTCTGAGCAGTCTGGACCTGGAGAAAGGCGTCTTGAGCCTGGTTTTTGAGGAACCGCAGTTCGCCATTACCCCCGGCCAGACGCTGGCCCTCTACCGCGGCGAGCGCCTGCTGGCGGGGGCGTTCATCAAGCGCGCCATGTGCAGTCTTTGGGAGGAGCGGGTGGCGATAGGCGGTTCTTGACGTTCTGCTGACTCGTTACTAATACAATCAAGTGATGGCGAGGGTTCTCCTGATAGAAGACGAGGCCAGCCTGCGATTTACCATCGAACACGGTCTGAGGCGGGCCGGCCACGAGGTGTTGGCTACGGCCGAGGCGCGCGCCGGTTGGGAGATGCTCGAGTCTTGCGACCTGCTGGTGCTCGACTGGATGCTGCCCGACGAAGACGGCGTTTCCTTCCTCAGGCGTTTACGCCGCACCCCCGCTTATGAAAAGTTGCCGGTGCTGATGCTCACCGCGCGCGCCGCCGAAGGCGACAGGGTGGAAGGCCTCTTGAGCGGAGCGGACGATTACATGGTCAAGCCCTTTTCGCTGGCCGAGCTCCAGGCGCGGGTGCTGGCCTTGCTGCGGCGCACCTCTGTCGGCGGCGTCATGCGCCGCGGCGAGCTGGAGATAGACGTGGAGCGGGCGCGCGTCAGGCTCAGCGGCGACGAGGTGGGGCTGACCAGGCGCGAGTTCGACCTGCTGGTGCGTTTGGCCGAGTACCCGGGCCGGGTCTACGACCGCGACACCCTCTTAGACGACGTTTGGGGCGGCGACTACTTGGGCACGCCTAGGACGGTGGATCAGCACGTAGCGCAGCTGCGCGAGAAACTGGGCAGCGGCTGGATCCGCACGGTGCGCGGACGCGGTTACTCATTTGAGGTGCCGCAGTGAGCGCCTTTCGCGAGGCCTGGGACGAAGCCGAGCTGGGGCTGGTTTTGCTGCGGGAAGGGGTGGTCTACTACCTCAACCCCGCGGCGGCGCGCATGATAGGCGCCGAGGTTGAGCTGGCCGAAGGCAAGCCGCCGGTGCTGGCTCTCAGGCACCACCGACTGGCGCGCCTGCTGCAGCGCGGCGGCGCGGAGGACCTAAAACTCAACGGGCGCATTCTGCGGGCCTGGGGCCGCGAAGGACGGCTTTATTTGCGAGACGTCAGCCAGTCAGAGCGGCGCCGCCGCCAGTTGGAAGAAGAAAGGCATGAGCTGATGCACGAGCTGCGTACGCCGGTAGCCGGGCTGGCGGGACTTTTGGAGCTGTTGCAGAGCGACATGCCCGAGGCGGAGAGGCGACGGGCGCTGGAGCTGGCGCGGGACGAGGCGGAGAGGCTATTGCGTTTGCTGGCGGGCCAGGGCCGCGAGAGCCGGGAAGCCTGGCTGGTCAGCGAGCTGGCCCCCAGGCTGGCGCACCTCTTGCCGGGGGCGGCGCGGCTACGCTGGGATACCCCCCATCCCATCAGCCACGAGCGCGACCGCGTCTACCAGATTCTGGTCAACCTGGTGGAAAACGCCCTCAAGTACGGCAAGCCGCCGATAGAGGTGCGTACGCGCACAAAAGACGGGCGGCTGCTGCTGGAGGTCGCCGACCGCGGCGCGCCGCTGGCGGACTACCAGAAGATTTTCATTCCCGGTAAGCGAGGAGTCCACGCCGCCGGGGTGCGCGGCAGCGGCTTGGGGCTGGCGCTGGTGCGACGTATCGCCCGCGCCTGGGGGGGCGACGCTTACGCCGCTAGAGTCGGCGAGAAAAACGTGTTTGGGGTGGTTCTTTCGCGGGAAGTAAGCGAGGAGGAGGAGAAGCGTGCGGAAAACTTTGGAGTCCGAACTAACGAAGATAACCGATGATTTCTTGCAGATGACGAGCCTGGTGCGTGAACAGGTGCAACTCGCCAGTGAGGGCTTGCTCAAGCAGGACGTAGAGAAAGCGCAAGAAGCAATAACCACCGACAAGCGCGTGGACGAGCTGGAACTAGAGATCGAAAACACGGTGCTCTCGGTAATAGCGTTGCAGCAACCGGTGGCCGGCGACCTGCGTTTTTTGGCTACTGTCCTCAAGGCGCTCACCGATTTGGAGCGCGCCGGCGACTATGCTGCGCACGTCGCCGAAGACGCGCTGGCGCTGGCGCAAGAAGCGCCGCTGAAGAAGTACATCATCTTGGGAGAGATGGCGGAGAGGCTCGAGCGCATGCTCGACTTACTGGCCAAAGCCATTGCCGAACGCGACCTGCAGGCGGCGCAAGAGATCCTAGAGACCGACAACGACGTAGACGATCTTTTTGAGCAGATTACCCGCGAGCTGCTGACTTACATGATCGAAGACCCGCGCACCATCTCCAAGTCTCTCACCCTAATGCGGGTGGCGCGCAGCTATGAGCGCCTGGGCGACCACCTGGAGAACATCGCCGAGCGCGTTTTCTACTGGCTGACCGGAAAGCTGGACGGTTAAGCGCCGCTGACACGGCGATGACAAAGCGGCCAGACAATACCCTTGGAGGTAGGAGTGAGATGAAAAAAATTCTTATAGTTTTGTTTGGCCTGTTCGCCTTCGCCGCGGCGCAGAACGTATCGCTCAACGGAGCCGGCGCCAGCTTCCCGTACCCGCTTTACGCCAAGTATTTCAGCGAGTACAACAAGTTGACCGGCGTTCGAGTCAACTATCAATCCATCGGTTCGGGTGGCGGCATCCGCCAACTCTTCGCGCAGACGGTGCACTTTGGCGCCAGCGACGCCCCCCTGAGCGACGATAAAATCGCCGAGTTCGAGAAAAAGTTCGGCACGAAAGTAATCCACGTGCCCACCGCTCTGGGCGCGGTCGTGCCTAGCTACAACATCCCCGGCGTCAGCGACACCCTCAAGTTCAGCGGCCAGGTAATAGCCGACATCTACCTGGGCAAGATAAAGAAGTGGAACGACGCCGCTATCGCCAAGCTCAACCCCGGCGTGAAACTGCCGCCTCTGCCCATTACCGTGGTGCACCGCTCCGACGGCTCGGGAACCAGCTATATCTTTACCGAGTACCTCTCCAAAGTGTCCCCCGAGTGGAAAGAAAAGGTAGGCAAGGGTAAGAGCGTTTCCTGGCCCGTCGGCCTGGGCGGCAAGGGTAACGAGGGCGTGGCCGGTCTGGTCAGCCAAACTCCCGGCGCCATCGGTTACACCGAGCTCATCTACGCCATCAAGAACAACATCAAGTTCGGCGCCGTACAGAACAAGGCCGGCAAGTTCGTACTGGCCAGCCTGGAGAGCGTCAAGGCCGCCGCCGACCTGAAAGACTTCCCGCAGGATACCCGCGTTTCTCTCACCAATACCCCCGCTCCCGAGGGTTACCCCATCGCCAGCTTTACCTGGCTGTTGCTCTACCGCGACCTCGACAAAGACCACGCCGTCAAGTCGGCCGCCGAGGCCAAAGCGGTCGCCGACCTGGTTTGGTGGGTAATCCACGACGGCCAGCAGTACAACGAAAAGCTACTCTACGCCGGTCTTCCCGAGGTGGCCGTAAAGATAAGCGAAGCCAACCTGGCCACCCTTCGCTACCAAGGGAAACCGGTACGTTAGCCTGAGTAATAGCTACGTGGCAGGGTTGCCGCTATAGCGGCAACCCTGCGCTGCGAAAGAGGGCGAGATGCTAGAGCGGATGCACGGAAGACTGGGCGACGTCTTGTTTACCTGGTTCCTGGTAATACTAGGCGGAGCGGTGCTGCTGATCGCGGCTCTCATGGCCTGGGAACTGTGGTCCGGCGGCGCCCTGGCCTTTCACCACTTCGGATTTGGCGGCTTCATAGCCTCCAGCTCCTGGGACGCAGTCAAGGGGCAGTTCGGGGCCTGGCCCTTCCTGCTGGGAACGGTCATCACCAGCGCGCTGGCGCTGACTATTTCTTTTGTCCCCTCCTTGGCCGCGGCGATAGCCATCGCCGAGTACACCCCTCCTTGGCTAGGAGAGATAATCGCCTACTTGGTGGACCTGCTGGCGGCGTTGCCGAGCGTTGTCTACGGCCTCTTAGGTATTTTCGTGCTGATTCCCATGCTGCGCAACTACATTGAGCAGCCGTTCTTTACCTGGGCAATTACCAAAGCGCCCTGGCTCTTGACGGTGTTGGGCCCGCCGACAGGCATCGGCATGATGTCGGCGGTTTTGGTTTTGTCGCTGATGATAATTCCTTACTCTTCCTCCTTGGCGCGCGACGCCATCAAGCTGGTGCCGCGCTCTCAGCGCGAAGCCATGTACGCCCTGGGGGCTACCCGCTGGGAGGTGGTGCGCCTGGTGGTGTTACCCTACGCCCGCGGCGGGATATTCGCCGGCGTCATTCTGGCGCTGGCTCGAGCCATAGGCGAGACGATGGCGGTGACCATGATGATAGGCAACGGCCACCAGCTGCCGTTCAGCGTCTTTGGCCCGGCGGCTACTATGGCCAGCGTCATCGCCAACGAGTTTACCGAGGCCACCGGCGACTTGCAGATGTCCAGCCTCTTGGCGATAGGCTTTTTGCTGTTCTTGTTGTCGTTACTGGTCAACTTTATAGCCGACTACATTCTCAGGCGCATGACCGCCGGGGAGGGTCGCAAGTGAACCTGCGTCGTCGTTATCTGCGTGACAGGGTAATGGTGAGCCTGGTCTTCGCGGGCACTATCATCGTCCTCCTGCCGCTGCTCTTTATACTCGGGTACGTCTTCGTCAAAGGCATAGGCGCTCTCGACCTCAATTTTTTCACTAAAGCGCCCGCGCCTCCCGGCGAGGGCGGCGGCGGCATGCTGCCAGCGATAGCGGGCACTTTCATCATCGACATAATGGCGCTGGCGATGGGCGGCTTGCTGGGTTTGGCCGGGGGCGTGTTGATGGCCGAGTTTCCCGACCACCCCCTCAATAATCCTTTGCGCATGGTGGCCAACGTTCTCGGCGGCATACCGGCCATACTCATGGGCCTCTTCGCCTTCGTAATAGTGGTGGTCCCCATGGGCGGCTTCTCGGCCTTTTCGGGCTCGGTGGCCCTGGCGATACTAATGATCCCCATCATCATGCGCTCCACCGAGGAAGTACTTAAGCTCCTGCCTTGGGAGCTACGCGAGGCCGGCCTGGCGCTGGGGCTGCCGCGCTGGCGGGTAACCCTCAGCTTGATTCTGCCAGCGGCCAAGGGGGGGATAATAACCGGCCTGCTGCTGGCGCTGGCGCGCGCTGCGGGCGAGGCGGCGCCGCTGCTCTTTACCGCCTTTGGCAACCAGTTCCTCTCGCTGAGTCCGTTCAAGCCGATGGACAGCCTGCCGCTGAAAATATACGTTTACGCCATTTCGCCATACGAGAACTGGATTCGGCAGGCCTGGGGGGCGGCTTTGCTGTTGGCTTTGCTGCTGATGCTGACTAATTTTCTGGCGCGCCGCGCGACGCGCCGTTAGGAGTGGAGGGGTAAGTGGAAAACGTTCGCATGGAAACCAAAGAGGTTACCGTCTTTTACGGCCAAAAGGCCGGCGTCAGCAGCGTCAGCCTGCCTATGTACGACAAAAAGATCACCGCCCTGATAGGCCCCTCCGGCTGCGGTAAGACGACCTATCTGCGGGCCCTCAACCGCATGCACGACCTCAACCCCATCGTCCGCATCGAGGGAGAAGTTTTGCTCGACGGCGAGAATATCTACGCCGCCGACAAGGACCCGGTGGTAATTCGCCGGCGGGTCGGAATGGTTTTCCAGCGGCCCACCCCCTTCCCGACGATGAGCATCTTCAACAACGTCGTCGCTGGCCTCAAGCTCGTTGGCGTGAACAACCGCGATAAGCTCATGGAGGTCGCCGAGCGTTCTCTCAAGCAAGCCGCCTTATGGGACGAGGTCAAAGACCGCCTTAGCGAACCGGCCGTGGGCCTTTCCGGGGGGCAGCAGCAGCGCATCTCCATAGCCCGCGCCTTGGCGGTGGAGCCGGAAGTGCTACTGATGGACGAGCCCACCAGCGCCTTGGACCCCATCTCCACTCAGGCCATAGAAGACCTGCTGGCGACGCTCAAGGAAGAGGTGACAATCGTAATCGTCACACACAACATGCAGCAGGCGGCGCGCGTCTCCGATTACACCGCTTTCTTTCTTAATGGCGACATGATTGAGTACGGTCCCACCGATAAAATCTTTACAAACCCCACTGACGAGCGTACCGAAGCCTACATAACGGGGAGGTTCGGCTAATGACGGAGATACACCTCATTCGTCACGCTCGAGCCCAGTCGAGGCGCTCCGACCTACCAGACGCAGAGCGCTTGCTGACGCCGGCGGGCATGCGCCAGGCAGAGCGGCTTTTACGAGCCCTGCGTCTATTGAAGATCGAGTACCAGGTTCTCTGGACCAGCCCCCTGGCGCGCGCGCGCCAGACCGCGGCGGTTTTGGCGCCACTGGCTCAGGTGGTCGTCGAAGAAGAAAAGCTGGCGCAAGATTGGGACGAGAATTTTCTACGGGAAAAGATACTGATAGAAGGGCAGGCGGTGGCCGTTGTAGGCCACGAGCCCGCGCTCAGCCGCATTAGCGCCACCTTGCTGGCCGGTTCCGCAGAGTTCGCCGAGTCCTTTGCTTTCAAGAAGTCTGGCCTTTACGCGGTATCCTTCTCGCCAGAGCCGCGCTTGCGTTTCGTCCTCACCCCGGCGCTGCTAAAGCGGCTGCCCTGCCGCAACTAGCTTAAGCGGCAGGCCGAAAAACTTCTTGAAGAGCCGTGCATCTTTGCGGGCTTCCCACAATTCGACCCAGAGATTTTCAGAGCCGACGAGCCGCACCGTTACCGCATCTTCCTCTATCGCGATTTCTAAACCACGGACTCGCCCGCTACGGGCGCGCTCCAGGTGCTCGGCTAGGCGCAGTATCGCCGCCAGCCTTCCTAGTAATGCCTCGTCGCCTTCTCGCATGAGGGAGCGCAGCGCGCCGGCGCTGGGTTTGCCTTTACGGTGGTAGCGGACCAGCAGCGACAAGAGGGCGTGTTCGCGGTGGCTCCAGCCCGCCAGCAGGTGGTTTTGCAGCAAGTAAGAACCGTGCTTGTGGTGGTCGTAAAAGTCTATCATCAAGCCGATGTCGTGCAGTCGCGCGGCGGCGTCGAGCAACCTTCTTTCGCCTTCTCCCAGCCAGTGAAGCCGCTGCAAGCCGTCGAAGAGCGCCAGCGCCAGGCGGCGAACGCTGGCGACGTGGCGCTGCGGTTGTTTGAACCGGCTTTCCAGGTTGCGCAGGTGAAGCTCTGCGACGTCGTCCGCAGTAAAATCGGCCGGTAGAAAACGATCGAAAAACGCTCCCTCACGTATGCCAAAACCCGAGATCCAAAGTCCCGGCAGATCCGCTTCTTCGAGGAGCGTGCGGTATACCAGAGCGCCCGCCAAAATCACGTCGGCGCGGTCCGGCGAGATACCCGGAACGCGCCGCCTCTGTGAGCTGTTGCTGCGGGCAAGCCGCTCGCTGAGCTCTTCCAAGTCGTCCCGCCGCAAGAAGTAGCCGTGCAGCCTTTCCAGCGGGTAGCGCTTGTGTCTTTGCACGGCGCGGGCTAAATTGCGCACGGTTCCTCCCATGGCCACCAGCGGCAGGCCGCTGTCCGCAATGCTCTTGCAGCGTGACGCCAGTTGCTGGCGCACCTCTCGTTCCAGAGATTTCACCTCGCGCGCTTTGGGCGGATCGTGCCTAAAAAAGCGCTCGCTGAGGCGCACTGCGCCCAATGGGTAGGCCTTTCCCAAGGTAAAACTGCGCTTTTGCATGAGGCTCAGCTGGGCGCTGCCGCCACCCAGGTCCATGACCCAGGCGTCGCTCAGCGAGAACCCTCCAAGAACCGCATGCACGCCAAAGCGCGCCTCTTCCTCGCCGCTCAGCACCTTGAGGGGCAGCCCTAGTTTTTCCGCCCGGCTTAGCAGCTCTTCGCTATTGCTGGCCCGCCGTACCGCGCTGGTAGCGTAGGCGGCTACCTCGTCCACCCCGAGAATTGTGGTGTAATCGCGTACGGCGTTGAGAAACGATAGCGTCCTCTCAATCGCCGCAGCGCTTAGTTTGCCGCTGGCCGCCACGCCCGAGCCCAGTCTGACGGGCTCGCGCATCTCGTCCACCAGCCGGTACCAGGAATCTTTATGATGCTCGAAGACCACCAGTCGGGCGGTGCCAGAGCCGACGTCTACTATGCCAGTTAGCGCCATACCTCAGCCTACCGCGCGGGTAGGATAGAGAAGAAATGAGACTCAGCCGCGAACGCTCCTGGTTCCTATTTAACTGGCGGGTGTTGCAAACTACCCGTCGCAGCGACGTCCCTTTATTGGAAAAGCTAAAATACATCGCCATCTTCGCCAATAACACCGACGAGTTCTTTTCAGCGCGCATTTATCGCTTGTTTCTGGAGTCGCGCAGCGCCGAGAAGCCGCCAGAAGACTACTTACAGTTGCTGCAAGAAATCGCCGGCTACGTTGCAGCCGCAGCGCGGCAGTTCGCAAAACTCAAGCCGGATCTGGAGAGCGCCGGCATACGGCTTTTGCGGCCTTCAGAGCTGAGCCCTACGGAGCAACGCTACTTCGGCGCTTACCTTGCCGAGGAGGTCGCCCCCCGCACCGACTTGCTGGACCCTGCAGCCATAAACAACCTCTCATCCCGGGCTCTTTACTTCGCCGCGGGCAAAAAGCACCTGCGCTATCTGCTGCGCCAGCCCATGCAAAAGCGTTTCCTGGAGGTGCCGGGGCGTAGCGGCGCGTTCGTAAGGCTGGGCGCCCTCATCCGCTGGCGCAGCGATTTGTTTTTGCCCACGCCGATGCCAATGTACGAGATGCGCCTGACCCGCATTGCGCAGCTGGAAGCGCAGCGCCTCGACTGGGAAGAGCTGCCCTTGGCCTTGGAAGCCCGCCTCGACGGCCACCCCAGCCGCTTGGAAGTAGAGAGCGGCTTTCCCTGGAAGCACCCCATCGCGCATACCCTGGGGCTACTAGAAGAGGAGGTATTTGAGCTGCCTCCGCCGCTAGACCTGCGCCTGCTCTTCGAGCTGGCGGCCCTACAGCGTCCAGATCTTCATTTCAAGCCGCTGCGTTTTCGCAAGAGGCGAGGATTCAGCGCCGATCCCATTGCTTACCTGCAACGGCGCGACATGCTGCTCTATCATCCTCTTGATGATTACCGCCAAGTGGTGAGCTTTGCCGAGGCGGCCGCGCAGGACCCAGCGGTATATCGCATTCGCGCGACGCTCTACCGCGTGGGAGAGGACAATCCCATAATGAACGCGCTGATGGCGGCGGCCGACCGCGGTAAACGCGTTGAGGTGCTCTTGGAAGGGCGCGCTCGTTTTGACGAGCTGATAAATCTTTACTGGCGGTTACACCTAGAGGGGCATGGTGTGGAAGTACTAGATTACCCCCCTGGCAAAAAAGTGCACGCCAAGCTGATGCTGGTGGAGTCCGACCACGGCGACTTCGCCCACCTGGGCACCGGCAACTACAACCTGCAAAACGGCAGGCTGTACAGCGATGTTTCCTACTTCACCAGCCGCTCCAAGCTTACCAGCGACGTCGCCAGCTATTTTGACGCATTGGCACTGGGTCAGGAGCCGCAGCTTAAGTCTCTATTGTGTTGCGGGAGGGCGCGGCGCTACTTTCTCGACAAAATTGCGGCTACCGCCAAAGCCGGAGGAAGGATCATAATCAAGGTCAACCACCTTACAGACGAGGAGCTGCTATCGGCACTGCGCGATAGCGCCAAGAAGGGAGCGCGGGTTCAGCTTGTAGTACGTTCGACGTTAACTAGGGTTTCTCCTTCCTTCAAGGCGGTCAGCTTAGTGGGCAGATTCCTTGAACACGCCCGTATTGCGGCTTTCCAGGCGGCGGGACGCTGGGAGGTATGGGCGGGCAGCGCCGACTGGATGGAGCGTAACTTTGATCGTCGCTTGGAGGCGTTCTTTCCGATAGTTTCCGCCGCCGACAGGGGCGCTATCGTAGCCCTACTTAAAAAGCAGCTGCAGGACGACGTAAACGCCTTCATTCTGCGCCCCGACGGTAGCCAGCGCCCTCGCTGGGGTGGTGAACTTAATTCGCAGCTATACAAGGTATGATTTCTGATAAAATACGTTGGATGAATAGTGCTCGCGGGCGCAGGGTATTCCCGTTGCGTCCGTTAGCGGCGTTGATGCTACTGGTTTCTCAGGTTGGCCTTGCAATGGCTGCTAGCGGCTTGATTTCTTGGGATTGGCTATCGCTGTCGCTTTTGCCGCTGCTTTTAGCCATCTTGTATTTAGTTGGCAAGATCGCGCGCTCAAAGTCGCAGGAAAATCGCCGCAAGAGCTTGCGCACACTCTTGCGGGCGGTTTTGCGGGCTTCCGAAAGAGCCGGCGCCTACCGCGATGCGAACGAACTTCTCTCGTCGTTGCCCGCTTTATTCGAGGTCGAGGAGATAGGCAAGGCGTCACTGTGGCGATGCGGCGAACCCGACTTCCAAGCCGTCGCCGGGGACGCGGATATAACCGTGCCGCATTCTTTGATGCAGCGCGCGCTGGAGCAGGACAGCCCGCTCTACCAGCGAGGCTTTTTTATTGCTCCGCTCTGCCGGGAGTATGTTTTTGTCTTCGCGGCAGCGCTGCAGCTTGATGAAGACGAGCAGGAGCTCTTGAAAGCGTTTGGCGGTTTGATGTGTCTGATGTACGGCCGTCTGCGAGAGAACGCCGAAGCCCGTCTCTTCGGGCGTTTGATGGAGATTTTGGCTTCTGGGAAGACGCTGCAGGAAGCGGCCCGGAGGGTGATCACTCTCTTGTTGCCGACTCTACGGGTGGACGCCGGAATGATCCTTATATTTAGAGAGGGCCGCTTTGAACCTTTGGTGAGCGTCGGCGATGTGCCTAAGGCTGAGAGGAAGCTCTTGCTGGACGGACTTCCATCGGGTTGGGGCGGCACCTGGCGCAGCTATGTAACGCGCCAGCCGTTATTTGTCGACGACTACGGTTCGTTTGACATGAGGGTAGAGAGCGTATATCAGGAGGGCGTCCGCTCGCTGGCATACGTGCCCTTATCGGGAGAGCGGCGCGCACGAATGATACTAGTTTTGCAGGACAACAATGTCAGGCGCTGGAGCCGGGAGGAAAGAGAATTTTTGGCTATGGTGGGGCGCGGTCTTGGTTTGATAGCGGAGCAGTACATAGTTCGCGAACGCCTGGACGCCTTGCTATTGCTGGAGAGGGAGGTACTGGGCTCCAGGCTGGAAGAGGCTTATGAACACTTGATGGCGCAGGCGGTAAGGCTCATTCCGGGGGGAGAGGCCGGCAGCTTGTTGGTTAGGGATGGCGATAACTTCGTCTATAAAGCCGCGATCGGTTACGACCTCTATGAGTTGCGGAACGTAAGATACTCGCTAGAAGATATCGCCGACTCTTGGTATGGAGCGGGTGCTGAGAACTGGCGGCAAGGGGAGCCGCGCCTGATATCCCGCGAAGTGGACGACCTTACCGCTATCAGCTTTAAGACCGCACCGCGAAAAATCATTGGCGAGGCCGGGCGTGTGCACGAAATAATGTCGAATATCTGCCTGCCCATCATCTACCAGGGAGAGGTCTTGGCGGTTTTGAATGTAGACTCCTTTTCAGACCCCAGGGCCTTTGACGAGGATTCGCTCGACGCCAGCCGCCTTTTCGTGCAGAAAGCCGCCATGCTTCTGCATGAACAGCGCTACCGCAATCTACTGCAGCGCGCCGCGCGCACCGATCCGCTCACCGGCCTGGCCAACCGCAGGGCTTTTGAAGAGGACCTGAAAGCGAACTGCGCCATGGCTGAGCGCTATGGCTATCCATTATCTTTACTTATCTTTGACTTGAAGGGATTCAAGAAAATCAACGATGATCTGGGGCATGCAGCCGGCGATCAGGCTCTTCGCAAGATAGCCAGGGTAGTTGCAGATTTAGTCAGGGGCGGTGATCGCATTTATCGCTGGGGTGGTGACGAGTTTGCGGTGATACTGTCGCACGTAGATTTACAAGGGGCCGTAGCGGCCGCAACCCGCTTTGCCGCCGCGATAAGCGAGGTTTGCCTAGCCGACCATTGCATTAGCGGCAACTTTGGCGCGGCGGCCTTTCCTCAGGAAGCTAGAACTCCGGAAGAACTGCTCATAATGGCCGATACTCGCATGTACCGCGCCAAGGATAAGGATAAGGTAGTGGAGCCGGGGCCGCTAGGTTAGCCGCTTTTTTCGATATCGATTAGCCTGCCGTCGCGCAGGTGAAGGATGCGCTGAGCGTGAGAGGCGACGTCTAGGTCGTGGGTCACGAGCACCAGCCGGCGCTCGTCGCCGGCGTGGGCAAGCAGCAGGTCCAGCACTTTTCTCCCTGAGGCGGAGTCGAGATTACCGGTGGGTTCGTCGGCGAAGAGGACCGCGGGCTCGAGCGCCAGCGCCCGCGCTATTGCGACGCGTTGTTGCTCGCCCCCCGAGAGCTGGTTGGGGCGGTGTTCCGCCCTTTCGGCTACTCCTACCCGGCTCAGCAGTTCTTGGGCCCGCTCTTCGCGCTGGACGCGGGCCACCCCCGCAAGCAGCAAGGGAAAGGCCACATTTTCCAGCGCCGTCAGCGTTGGTAAGAGGTTCCAGCTTTGAAACACAAAACCGGCGTGGCGCAGCCTGACGGCGGCCCTCTCGTCCTCGTTGAGTTCATCGAGCCGTTCCCCGGCCAGCTCCACCCTGCCCCGGCTGGGGACGTCAAAGCCGGCGAGCAGGTTTAGCAAGGTCGTCTTGCCGGAGCCGCTGGGGCCGACTATGGCGGTCGCGCCGGCGGGAAAGGAGTAGCTAAAGTCTTCGAGCGCCACGACCTCAGTCCCCCCTTGGAGGTAGTGCTTGCTGAGGTTTTCGGCCTTTAACATCAGATCCTCCCCAAGGCTTCGGTCACGGCGATGCGGCTGGCGTTGCGCGCCGGCAGCACACCGGCCAGCAGCCCCAGCCCCAGGGCTATGCCCATGGCGAAGAGCGCCAGCCGCGGCGTGACGGCCGAGAGCGCCAGCCCTACGGCGTGCTGGGTGTAGACGTTGATGACGCTCGAGCCTATTACTCCCGCCAGCACTCCCGCGGCGCCCCCCGCGAGCGCCAGGAAGAGGGCTTCGGCCAGCACCAGCGAAAAAATGAAACGACGTCGCGCGCCTACGGCTCGCATTATCCCGAACTCGCGGGTTCGCTCGTAGACGCTCATCATTACCGTGTTGGCTACCAGCAGGCCTCCTACCACCAGCGCCACCAGGCTTATCCCGAAGCGTATGAGGTCGCCTATGCGCATCGCTTTTTCGGCGTACTTGAGAGCTTCGCTGCTACTTTGGGCGTCTATCCCTGGTATCGCTTCCTCCAGCTTTTGGGCTACTTCGTCGGCTTTGACTCCCGGCTTCAGGTTTATCAGAAACACGCCGTAGTTGTTCGTTCCCAGCACCTTCTGCAACGTTTTTAGAGGCAAAAATATGAAGCTGTCGATCATGCTGCTGGCGGGTTTTAGCACTCCCACCACCTTTAGCTTGACGTCGTGACTGAGGCGCAGGAGTTTCCCCAGTTGCAGGTGATTGAGTTCCGCCTTTTTAGAGCCCACGACGGCGCCGTCGGGGTGGGGGTCTATCCTCCCCGCGCTCACCTGCGCCTTGGGGTAGAAGTCGCGCGGATCAGCGCCTTCGGGCAGGCCGTAAAATAAAAAACTCGACGAAGGGTCGAAGCCGCCGCGGAACATTACCACCGCGGGAATAACCTTGCTGATGCCGAGCTCGGGCGCCAGATACTTTATCTTTTCCAGCATTTCCGGCGGCAGCTCGGGCAGCGGCGGGCTGAAGGCGTCGGTGCCCTGCGCCACCACTCGTATCTGCGGTCCCATATTGCCCATCTCCACCGCCAACGCTTGACGCAGCCCCTCGCCAAAAGACAGGAAGAGAACCATCGACGCGGTGGCTACCGCTATCCCCAGCCAGGTAAAAATACTGCGGGTTGTACGGGCGGTCAGATTGCGCCAAACAAGACGTATTAGCTCCACAGGCGAAGTTTAACTCAGCGAGCGTGAAAGAAAGTAGAGCCGCGGTATAATCCCGCTTGATGACGACCGCCGAGATTCGCGAAAAATACCTGAGCTTCTTCGAGGAGAAGGGCCACCTGCGCCTGCCCTCGTTCAGCCTGATACCCGAAGACGACCCGACCCTTCTCTTTACCGTCGCCGGCATGGCTCCGCTGAAGCCCTACTTTATGGGCGCCAAGCCGGTTTTTCCCGGACACCAGGGGGAACACCGCCGCGTGGTCACCTGTCAGAAGTGCCTGCGCGTCGGCGACATCGAAAACGTAGGCCGCACGGCGCGCCACAATACCTTTTTCGAGATGCTGGGCAACTTCTCTTTCGGCGACTACTTCAAAAAAGAAGCCATCGCCTGGGCCTGGGAGTTCGTCACAGATTCCCGCTGGCTGGGCCTCGAGCCCGAGAGGCTTTACGTGACCGTCTACAAAGACGACGACGAAGCCTACGCCATCTGGCGCGACGAGGTGGGCGTGCCGGAAGAGCGCATCAGCCGCTGGGACGAAGACGAGAATTTCTGGCCCGCCAACGCCATCAGCCAGGGCCCCAACGGCCCCAGCGGTCCCTGTAGCGAGATCTTCTACGATCGCGGCCCTGGTTTTGGCAGTCCCGACGAGAGCGGTCCCAACACCGGCTCGGGCGACCGCTTCGTGGAGATTTGGAACCTGGTCTTTACGCAGTTCAACCGTTCCGGCCCCATCCCCGGCGAGGGTATTTTGCAACCGCTTCCGCAAAAGAATATCGACACCGGCATGGGCCTCTACCGCGTAGCGGCGATACTGCAGGACGCGGCGGACTTTTACGATACCGATACGTTCAGACCCTTGATTGACGAAGTGGCCAAGATTAGCGGCGTCGCCTATCAGGGCGCCGTCAGCGTCAGCCACCGCGTCATAGCCGACCACGTGCGCGCGGTGGTGGCGGCCTTGTCCGACGGCGCCGCTTTTTCCAACACCGGCCGCGGATATGTGGTGCGGCGACTGCTCAGGCGGGCGCTGCGTCACGGCTACCTGCTGGGAGTCAGGGAACCCTTCATATACCGGCTGGTGACGTTGGTGGCCGATTTGCTGAGCGACTTTTACCCGGAAATGCGCCAGCGCCAGGAAGAGGTTACCGCGGCGGTGCGGGCGGAAGAAGCGCGTTTTCTGGAGACGCTCGAGGCCGGCATTCGCCGCCTGGAAGCGCTGCTGGCGGGTCTCAAAGAGGGGGCCGTTCTTTCCGGCGAAGACGCCTTCCGCCTGCACGATACCTATGGTTTTCCGCTGGATCTTACCGAGGAAATAGCCGCGGAGCGCGGCGTAAAAGTAGACCGTCAAGGCTTTGAGGAAGCGATGCGGCGGCAGGTGGAAAGAGCGCGGGCCGCCAGCGCCTTCAGCGGCGACGTTTTTGCGGTTGGTTCTCCGGCGCTGGAGAGGGTTTTTGAGAACCACGGAGAGACCGAGTTCAGCGGCTATGAGCGCCTAGAAGACGAAGGCCAGGTACTGCTGATAATGCAAGGAGAAGACGAGCTCGAAGAGCTGCCTGCGGGCGGCTGGGGTCTGGTGGTTCTAGATCGCACCCCCTTCTATGCCGAGGGGGGTGGGCAGGTAGGCGATAGCGGATACCTGGAGTGGCCCGGCGGTAGGGCTCGAGTCGAGACGACCAAAAAGAGCAAGCAGGGCCTACACCTGCACCAGGTAACAGTCGAAGAAGGGACCTTGCTGGTCGGTAAAAACGTTCGCGCGGTAGTTGACCCGCGTCGTCGCTCCACCGAGAAAAATCACACCGCTACGCACCTCTTGCACGCCGCCCTGCGCGCGGTCTTGGGGGAACACGTTAGACAGGCGGGCAGCTTGGTTTCGCCTGAGCGCTTGCGATTCGATTTTAGCCACGGCGCACCCTTGAGCAAAGAAGAACTACGACGCGTGGAGTTGTTGGTAAACCGTTGGGTGCAGGCCGATTTCCCGGTCAACTGGACTTATATGCCGCTGGACGAGGCTAGAAAGATGGGGGCGATGGCGCTGTTCGGCGAGAAGTACGGGCAGAGGGTCAGAGTCGTCAGCGTGGCAGGCAGCCCCGACGTCAGCGGGATTCTAGATACCGAGGTGCGTTCGCTTGAGCTATGCGGCGGCTGCCACGTACGTCGCACCGGCGAGATCGGGTATTTCGTAATCGTCTCCGAAGAAGCGGTCTCTGCGGGCGTGCGACGCCTGGAGGCTCTGAGCGGCGAGGCGGCGGTGCGCTTCGCGCGTCAGACGCTGGATCGTGAAAGCGAACTAGCGCGCGAGCTGGGCGCCTCTCCCGAAGAGATGCCGCAGCGCTTGGCCAAGTTGCAGCAGGAGATCAAGAACCTCAAGCGCGAACAGGAAAAGCTGAGCGCCCAGCTGGCGCGCGCTCAGCTGAACGGTTCGGCTACTGCGCGCATCAAGGAGTCCGGAGGGTGGCGCTACGTTGCCGCTGAGCTCGCGGGCTTAGACGCCGCCGCTCTGCGGCGGGCGGCCGACGAGCTCTTGGAAAATAACAAAGCCGACCTCGTCGTGGTAGGAGCGGACGGAGCCTTGATAGTCAAGGTCAGCAAGGAGGCGGTTTCGAAAGGCCTCGCCGCCGGCCAGCTGATTCGCAAGCTGGCGGAGCGCGCCGGCGGGCGCGGCGGCGGCAAACCGCAGCTGGCCCAGGGCGGCGGCTTCGACGTCACTGCGGCGATAGCCGCGCTGGACGAAGTGCTGGCCGGCTGAAGGCTTCTCGCTAACGAAAAGAGCCCGGCTTTGCCGGGCTCTTTTCGGGAAAGGAGGTGGTGCTTATCTGCGCTAAATGGAGGAGCAATGCTATAAGGGGCTTCTGCTCCGTAACTCCACTCTAGCTTGTATATTCTTGCGTGAATACCCTCAAATGAGGGTATAACCTGCTTTTGATAGCATTGTCTCGTGAAGGTGTTGGGGCTTGACGTGGGAGACGTCCGTATCGGACTGGCGGTGGCCGAAGAGGAGCAGGGCTTTGCCTTTGGACGCGGCTGGCTCGTGCGCGAAGGCAACCAGCGCGATCAGGAGCGGATAGTCGCCTTGGCGCGTGAGGAGGGTGTGCAGAGAATCGTGATCGGCCTGCCTTTGCACAGCGACGGCGGCGAGGGCAAGCAGGCCGTCAAGGTGCGCGCTTTCGCCAAGGAGCTGGAAAGGTCGGGGATACCCTTAGAGTTCGTCGACGAACGCTTTACCACATACCTTGCGGTCCAGCGTTTGGCACACCTGCCAAAAAGCAAGCGCGAAGAAAAGGGCAGACGCGACGAGGCGGCGGCCATAGCCATCCTGGAAACGTACCTGGGGCTAGGATGAGCGGCAAGCTCAACGAGAAAAAGCGCGAGCCTTCCTCACGACGGCGCTGCTGGTTTTTTCTGGCGGCCTCATTTCTTCTCCTGACGGTGGGCGCGGCCGCTTGGATTTCGTGGTTGCTAGGGCCCACGGGCGCAAGCGCCATCGTCGAGATACCCAAGGGCGCGGGGGCGCGTACGGTGGGGCGAATACTGCAAAATAGCGGACTGCTGCGTTCGGCCTCCGCCTTCGCGGCTTACGCCCGTTGGCGCGGCCTCTCGTCTAAGATTCACAGCGGCTACTACAAATTGGACGGCGAGGGCGTCCCCGCGCTGCTAGACGATCTAGCCGGCGGCAAGGCGCCGGTCATGATCAGGCTGCTTTTCCCTGAGGGCTGGCGGGCGGTCGATTACGCCAAGCGCCTCAATGAGGCGGGTTTTGACGGTGCCGGCTTTTTGCGAATCGTAGAACACCCCCCTGCCGAATGGACGCCGCCATACGTTGCGGGGCCTTCGCTCGAAGGCTACCTTTTCCCGGATACCTACGATCTGCCCAAGGGCGCCAGCCCCGAGGTGATCGTTGCGGTGATGCTGCGTCGTTTCGCCAGGGAGGTTACGCCTAAGCGTGAAGAGGCCGCCAGGAAGTTGAAACTGACCGTCCACGAGTGGGTGACTCTGGCGTCGCTGGTACAGGCCGAGGCCGGATCGGAACAGGAGATGCCCTGGATAGCGGGCGTTTTCCTCAACCGCCTGGACGCCGGGATGATGCTGCAGTCCGACCCTACCGTCGCCTATGCGTTGGGTAAAAAACCGCAGGAGCTCGATCGCCGCGCGGGCGACTTTGACGTAGACGCGCCCTATAATACTTACAAAAAACCTGGGTTGCCGCCGGGGCCCATCTGCAACCCCGGCGCCGCCGCCCTGCTGGCTGTTTTGCACGCCGAGCGCCTCGGCAAGAACGGTCTGCCTTATTTCTATTTCTTTCACGCCGGCGGCAAGCTCTACCTCAGCAGTACTTTTAGCGAACACCTGCGCAAGCTCAACAAACACTTCTACTAATGTAGCTCCTGTAATAGCACCGCCAGTCCGCCGGGGGAGCGATAAGCGGCGATCCTCCCCCAGGACAGTTGGCGCGCTTGCGCTGGGGAGACCTCGAACTCGCGCAGCCTTTCGACCTCCGCGGCAGCGTCGGCGACCGGCAATACCAGCATGGCCGGGGTATCAAGATCAGGAGTGAAAGACAAGATGATTCGCCCGCCCCGTTCGTCTTGCAACTCCGCCCACTGCGTGGGCGCGTCGAGAAAAACCTCGCTTAGTTTTAGCTGACGAGTATACCATTCTATGCTGGAGTGCAGGTCTACCACCGGATATAGGGGTTTGGGTGGCTGCGCTTGTCCTTTAGTGGTGAGGTCTGCAGCGGGCGCTTCATAAAAGAGCGGGTTGCCTTCCAAATCCACCCTGGGGCCCATACCGCTGAATACCGCCGTTAGTTCGGTGCCCGCGCCCCTCACTAGCGACAAGTGGGGTCCACAACAGGGTACCAGCAGGGCGCGGTTTTCTTCCATTTCGGCCAGCGCCAGGCCCAACAACTGAAAGAAGCCGATGTCTTCGTCGAGGTTGGTCGTGGTGAGCCGCGCTCCTTGCAGGACCATCCATCCAATCATAGAACAGACCGGAGGTTTTCCCCGGCCTGTTCTATGAACGTCTAAAAACGATCAGATCGTAGCGGCGGCGGCCTGTTGCCGCTTCTTTTCCCACAGCTGCCAGAGGTAGACGGCTACGAATATCACGATGCCAATGGCGTCGTTCTTCAGGCTGGAGGTAAGCAGCAGATACCCCGCCACCATCATCACTATTCGCGCGGTCCAGCCGATTACTCCCCTCATGCGGGTAAGCATGTAGCCCTGGTTGCCGATGACGAAGAAGGTCATTCCCAGGAAGCCGGTGATGACCACCCATAACCCCTCTAAGGGGCTGCTTAGCTTCAGCAGCAGCAGCTGCGGATAGAAGATAAAGACGAAGGGCAGCAGCGCCGTCCTCATGTCATATCCGAAACCTTGGAATCCAGTTTTTACGGGGTCGCTGCGGGCAATGGCTGCGGCTGCGTACGCCGCCAGGCCGACGGGCGGGGTATCGTCGGCGAGAATACCGAAGTAGAAGACGAAGAGGTGGATGGCCACTAGCGGCACGTCCAGGCCGTGGGTTTCGGCGATGTGCTTGAGCACGGGAGCGACCAGCGAAGCCATGACGATGTAGTTGGCGGTCGTCGGCAGGCCCAAACCGAGCAGCAAGGAGGCGAGCATGGTGATGAATAGGGCGATCAGGAGGTTGCCCGCGGAGATCGTTTCTACTATCTGCGTCAGTCCGTAGCCGACGTTGGTGATGGCGACCATGCCCACGATGATGCCGGCGGCGGCGGTGGCTACCGCGATGGTGCTCATGTTGCGGCCCGCTGCTTCCAGGCCCGCCAGCACGTCTACGATGAAGAGCTTGAGCGTTTCGCCTAGCTTGACGCCCAACTTTTTACTATAGGCGGCTACGATGGCTATCCCTACCAGTAGTACCAAAATCGAGGTGTACATCACGTCCAGGTGCTTGAACTCGATGAACACCCCTTTGCTGAGCATGAGCTGGTGGTGTTGCAGTCCGGGAACGCCCGCAAGATAAAAGAAGACCGCCAGCACGAAAGTGATGGCAGAGGCCAGTAGCAGCTGCATCTTGTTCTTGAGCGCGAACTGGAAAAACATCAGCGCCATCAGCAAGAACATCGAGTTGAGCGCCGAGCGCGAGGGGGTGTGCTGCAGAGCTACCAGCTCGTAGAGCAGCCAGACGATGGGCATCAGGAAGTGCAAGCCCGACATCAGCGTTTCCTTGAAGGGTGGCAGCTCGCTCTTGGGGAGACCCCTCAGGTCTAGTTTGACGGCTTCTAGGTGAACCACCAGAAACAGGCCGAAGTAAGTAAGAACGGCGGGAATGAAGGCGTAGACTATCAGGTGGGAGTAAGGTATCTGCAAGAAGTCGGCCATGATGAACGCCGCCGCGCCCATAACCGGAGGCATTAGCTGGCCGTTGACCGAAGAGGCCACCTCCGTCGCCCCAGCCTTCTCGGGCGGGTAACCGACGCGTTTCATCAGCGGAATGGTGAAGGTGCCGGTGGTGACTACGTTGGCTATTGAAGAGCCGGAGATAATGCCAGTGAGCATACTGGCTATAACCGCGGCCTTAGCCGGTCCGCCACGATAAGAACCGAGACCGGCGTATGCCAGATCCACCAGATACTTACCGGCGCCCGCTTTGTCAAGCAACGCGCCAAAGAGGACGAAGAGATAGACGAAGGTGGCTGATACCCCCAAAGGCACGCCCCAAAAGCCCTGGTCCGTCAGGTAGAGCTGCTGCATGATGTTGTCCCAGGTGGCGCCGTTGTGCAGGTAAAGGATGTCAGGCAGCTCAATCTTGATAATACCCGCCGGCCCCGTCATGGCGTAGATAATCATCAGCCAGGCTATTGACATCAGCGCCGGTCCCACTACCCGCAGTCCCGCCACCGTCAGTACGAAGAGGGTCATGGTGCCCAGGACGATGTCGCGCGTGGTAGGTACGCCGCCCTGGTAGACGATTATCTGTTTTAGGAAAATGGGAATCGCCAACGCGCCGGCCAAGCCGGCCGCCAAGATGAGCCAGTCGTACCAGGGGATGTACTCGGTGGGGCCCTTTACCTTGACCTTAGGCGCCAGGAAAAAGCCGGCGACGGCCACCAGCGCCATTATTATCAGCAGGTTAATGCTAATTTGATATTGGCCCAGGGTGAAGCTGCCCAGGTTGACCGCTCGCGCGGTCATGTAATATATTGCATAACCCAAGCCGATCAGGAAGAGCCAGATATCGCGGCGGGCGTTTTTGGACTGATAAGCCAGGAACGCTATGGCGAAGGCGAAGGCCAGGTGCACGGCGCGCAGTACCATGGGGTCGATTTTTCCCAGCCAGGACGCAAAGAGCTGGAACGCCGACCAGCTTACCGCGATGATGAAGATGAGCCATTTTTGCCAGCTGCTCGGGTTGCGGCCGCCGTACTCCGTCTCGACCATCAACTGCTCGGCGTCTATATCGGGTATGCGCGAAGGATCAACTTTTTCAGGATCTGATGCCACGACTACCCCCTTTCGTTCTTTTATAAGTTTATAAGATTATCCCGGCCTGGTGGCCGGGATAATCTTGATAGAACATACAGCCTGCGGTTAGATTATTTGACCGGCTGGGCAAGCTTGGGTATGGATACGCCGATCTCCTTGAAGAATTTGGCGGCGCCCGGGTGCAGCGGAATGGTCATACCGTTTAGGGCCTTCTGCGGCGAGAAGAAAGTGCCCAGAGCCGGGTGGATGCTGGAGAACTCCTTTACCTTGTCCTGGAAGAGGAGCTTGGCGATCTTGTAGACGACGTCTTCCGGAACGTCCTGACGGACTACGAAGGTAGCCATAACGCCGATGGTGGCGACCGAAAGGCCCTGGCCCTTGTAGGTGTTGGGCGGGATGATGATCTGGGTGTAGTAGGGGTACTTACTGGTCAGCTTGCTGATGATGCTGAGCGGCAGTTCTACGAAGTGGGCCTTGGCGATCTCCGTGGCCTGCTGCATGGCGGCGGACTTGGCGCCCACGACGTAGAACATCGCGTCGATCTTGCCGTCTTGCAGGAGTTCTATAGCCTGTCCGGGTTTGCCGTGAACAGCCTGCGCCAGGTCGTTGAAGCTCATACCGGCGACTTCGAATACGCGTTTGGTGGTCTGCTCGACGCCGGAGCCGATGTCGCCGACGTAGACCTTCTTGCCCTTGAGGTCGGCGAGGGTCTTGATTCCCGAGTCGGGACCGGCGAGGATGTGCAAGAACTCGGGGTAAAGGGTGGCGATGCCGCGGATGGACTTGATGGGGTTGTTCTTGAAGGTTTCGGTCAGGCCGTTGTAGGCGAAGTAGATGACGTCGTTCTGGGCCAGAGCCGCCTGCAGCTGCCCCTTGTCGATAGCCTTGACGTTGTAGGCCGAACCGCCGGTGGAGCGGGCGTTGGCGCGAATGCCCTGGCTGCCAAGGTTCTCGTTGATAAGCTTGGCTATACCGCTAGCTACCGGGTAGTAAACGCCAGTCATCGAGCCGGAACCAATGGTGATAAAGGTTTTGGCCGACGCGCCGAGGCTCAAGGCGAGCCCTAACAGTACTGCTAGAATAATGCTGCTCTTTTTCATGCTGCTACCTCCTTTTGTTGATAGACCTAAGCATTGCCGACTTCTACTTTAGCGCATCAGCATGAGGATAGTCAATGACAATGAACTGATTACAAGCGGATAATCCCTTGTTCAAGGCGCTTCTCTGAGGGGTATATTCATACACCCCCTAAGAACTTAGGGGGTGTATGCGACGCCGGGCCCTAATCGATTGGTTTTGCGACGTTGGGGATGGGAATCCCTTTTTCCTTGAAGAATTTGGCGGCGCCCGGGTGCAGCGGGATGGGCATGCCGTCCAGAGCGCTCTTGACCGAGAAGTTTTCGGCTATCACAGGCTTTATGGATTTGAACTGCGCTAGCTTGCTCCCGAAGATGAGGTTAGCCACCCGGTAGACTACGTCTGCGCTCAGGTCGGCCGAGGCCACCAGCGTTGCTTTGACGGCGACCGTCTGCACGGCCGAGCCCTGGCCGCGATAGCTGCCGGCGGGAATCGAATAGCTGGCGTAGAAGGGGTACCTCTTCTTGAGGAAGGAGATCTTGGCGGCCTCGAGGGGCACGAAAACTATGTCGGCGTTTTCGGAGGCTTGCACGATGGCGCTCGAGCCCACGCCTAAGGTATAGAACAGCGCGTCTATCCGGCCATCCTGCAGTAACTGAACTGCGGTCTTGGGGCGACCCCTGACCGCCTGACCCAGGTCGGCAAAGGTCATTTTATAAGCTTCCAGTATCTGCTTGGCGTTTTGCTCAGCCCCCGAGCCGACGTCGCCAACGTAGACCTTTTTGCCTTTGAAATCGCTTACCGATGTTATGTTTGCGTCTTTGCGAGCCAGGATGTGTACGGTTTCCGGGTAGATGGTGGCTACGCCACGCAATTTGTAAGCGGGTTTGCCCAGGAACTTGAGGATGACCTTGCCGTTGAAAGCGTAGTAAGCGATGTCGTTCTGCGTCATCGCCATTTGCTGGTCGCCGGTCTGGATGGCGCCGGTATTGAATACCGAGCCGCCGGTAGAGACGGCGTTGGCCCGGATGTCTTTTAGATTAGAGTTGATGATCTCGGCTATGCCGACGGCTGTCGGGTAGTATGTGCCGGTGTACCCGCCGGAACCGATGGTGATGAAGGTTTTTGCGGCGGCCGCCCCAAAGGCTAGGAGCAACGTAGTGAGAAGCGCTAACACGACGGTTTTATCTTTCATTTGCGACCTCCTCTTCCTCTATTGATCACATACTAACAGTAGCACCATTCGCCATGCCCGCGAGAGAGGCGCGCTCTGCCGAGCCTCTCTAGACTGGCAAGTACCCCTTCCATTTTCTGTTGGAATGTGCCAGATTGGTGGGTAACCTGTAGCTTCCGTGGAGGTAGCTATGAACAGACAGCGAATCATAGACGCGATAGACCTGGCCAACAAAATCGTCCGGAGGCACCTAGACGTGCAGCCGGGCGAAAACGTTTTGATAGTCGCAGATCCCGAGACGGACATGGAGATATACCTGGCGCTGGCGGGGGCGGTGCAGTCGCTCGGCGCCGAGTACACCGTTTCGCTGATGCCCACGCGCGGCAAAGAGCGCGCCACCTACCTGACCAAACCGATAGAGAACGCACTGGAGGCCAGCGACGTTCTTATAGGCGTCACTAAGGCCTCCGGCGCTCCCACGTACGCGCGCAAGGTAGCCGAGCTGCTGGGAAAAAAGAAGCTGCGGGCGCTCTCCATGGTGATGCGCGAGCTAGATAATTACCTAAAGGGAGCGGCGACCGCCGATTACGAGGAGCTGGAAAACCTAGGCCAGCGAGTGGCGCGGCTGTGGGCGAACGCCAGCGAGATTCGCATCCGTAGCGAGAGCGGCAGCGATTTTCGCGCCGGCGTCACCAAAGAACCGGTCATGGGCCATCCGGTGATAGTCGAGTGCGGCCTGGCGCGTGAACCCGGCCGTGAGGCCGCCTTTTCCGACGGCGAAGTTTCGCAGCGTCCCTTTGCGGGCAGTGCTGAGGGGAGGTTGGTCATAGACGGCCCGGTAGCAGGTTTGCGCGGCTTGGACCCTTTCGAGTTAGACGTTGAAGGGGGTAAGGTCACGCGGCTTTCCGGCGGCGGCAACAGAACCAGGCAGTTGGCGTCCGTTTTCTCGCGCATGTCCTGCGCCAAGCACATCGCCGAGATTGGCCTGGGTCTCAATCCCGAGGCGCTGCACAATGGCGACTTCGAGGAGGAGAAGAAGGGCCAAGGCAACGTGCACGTCGCCATAGGCGACGACAACTTCTACGGCGGCAGCCACGCTTGCGCCATCCACTGGGACATGGTTCTTTACGAAGCCACCGTCTGGCTAGACGACTTCGTCCTCTTCGACAAAGGTAAGCTGCAGCTCGAGAGGGTGCTGGAAGCCAGCGCTTGAGGGCGGTGCGATGACCAGCCTCAAGGGTTTGCGCATACTAGACCTCTCCCGTGTGCTGGCGGGTCCTTACGCTACGCAGATGCTCGCCGACCTGGGAGCTGAGGTTTGGAAGGTGGAGTCTCCTTGGGGCGACGATACCCGCCGCTGGGGGCCGCCGTTCAGCGAAGGGGAGAGCGCGTACTTTCTCGCGGCCAACCGTGGCAAAAAAAGCCTGGCCATCAACCTGAAAAGCGAGCGTGGGCGGGAGTTGGTGCGCCTTCTGGCGGGGCGGGCGGACGTGCTTGTGGAAAACTTCAAGGTTGGCGATCTGAGCAGATACGGCTTAGACTACGCCTCGCTCAGCGCCAAAAACCCCAGGCTCATCTACGCTTCGATTACCGGCTTTGGGCAGAGCGGCCCGCGGGCGAGCGAACCCGGCTACGACGCCGCCCTCCAGGGCATGACCGGGATAATGAGCCTCACCGGCGAGGCGGACGGACCGCCAACGAAGATCGGCGTAGCCTGGATTGACGTCCTTACCGGGTTGACGGCGGCGGTGGGTATACTCGCGGCTTTGCACGAGCGAGAAACTTCGGGTCGGGGCCAGCACCTTGACCTGGCGCTTTACGACGTCGGCGTAGCCGCGCTCGTGAACCAGGCCCAGGCGTACTTGATGAGCGGTTTGCTTCCACAGAGGATGGGTAATTCTCATCCGCAGATCGTTCCCTATCAGGCCTTCATGGCCAGCGACAAGTGGTTCATCCTGGCGGTGGGTAACGACAACCAGTACCGCAAGCTGACCGAGGCTTTGGCGCGGCCGGACCTTTGGCGGGATGAGCGCTATCAGAGCAACGCCGGGCGGGTGCGGCGCCGCGCCGAACTGGTGGCGCAGCTCGAGGCCATTTTTGCTACGCGTCCGCGGGACGAGTGGCTGCGGATATTGCGTGAGAAAGGTGTTCCAGCGACGCCGGTCAACGATGTCGGCGAGGCGCTGGCCGACCCTCAGGCCGAGGCGCGCGGTCTTTTGTGGGAGGTTAACCACCCCAAGCTGGGCGCAACTCCGCTCTTGGCCAGCCCCTTGCAGCATATGAGCCGCACTCCCGCCGCGCCGGCTGGCGCCCCCCCGCTGCTGGGCCAGCACACCCGCGAGGTCCTCAAGGCGCAACTGGGGCTGAGCGGGCGCGAGCTGCAGGAGCTGCAGGAAGAGGGCGCTATCGTACTTCGCTAGTCTCGTAGCGCCGTCGCCCGTTAACGTCAGAGGGCGGCTTCTCCGCCGGTATCACTAGCCGCTTCGTGCGCTGGCGAGAGCCTCGGCCAGCGCCCTTGCGGGTGAGTCGCCCTCGCCCCGCTCGGCGCGGGTTTCTTCTTCTAGCCAAACCGTGAAGCCGCCCTCTTCGCGCGAAAACATCACGCCGCGCCAACCCGCCGCGAGCAACCGCGCCAGCGCCTCGCCCAGGCTTCCCGCCTGCAGGTCTTCTTGTTCCGCCAGCCGGGCGGCGGAAGGAGGCCAGTCGGCCGCAAAGCCCTGGCGGGCGGCCAGCACGCCGTACGCGGGGTCGCGCTCTTCCATGGTTCCGCCGCTGGCGAAGTAGCGCTCGAGCACGAATAGCCAGTCTCCGCGGCGGCTGGCTTTGGCCATGGCGCTATACGCTTCATCCAGCTCCGCAGATGCGTAGTCATGATAGCGGTTCTCGTGCAAGACCAGCTTTTGCGGCAAGCGCGGTCTTGGTTCGGGATCTTCGTCGGGGACTCCCACCACCAGTCCGCTGAGAGGTATCACCCCGCGCGGCAGACCGAGCAACCGGGCCACCTCAATAGGGTCGTTGAGGAGCCCCCCGATCCAGCAGGCGCCGTAGCCCAGGGCTTCGGCGGCTACCGCCAAGTGGGCGCCCGCTAGGGCGGCGTCCACCAGCGAGAAGTGCAGACCCGTGCGGGGCCAGTCGGCCATTCGCTTTCCCCGCTGCTGCAAGAGGCGTTGCAGGCGGTGTATATCCGCCAGCAGGACGAATAGCTCCGCCGCTTCGACGAGGTGTTTCTGCCCACCGGACAGCCTGGCCAGTTCACGCCGCAGTTCGGGATCGCTGACGCGCAGTATCGAGTAGAGTTGGGCGCCGGCGTCGCTGGGCGCGCGCCGCGCCGCGGCTAGTATCGTTTCTAGGTCGCCGTTTTTCAAAGGTTCGTTCTTGAAGCGCCTGATGCTACGTCGCGATAACAAAGAATCAAGGATGCCCATCTTTTCAGCTTAGCCCGCCGCGGTCTCGGGGTACACAAGCCCCTTACTAGCCAATTTTCGTTGTCTGTATAATCCATAAGGTTAACGTTCGTACGCAGGGGGTGTGTTAATGGCAATCAACATGGCAGTACCAAAGGAGGAAGCCCCGGGAGAGCGAAGGGTGGCCTTGGTTCCAGAGGTCGTCGCTAAGCTGGTCAAACAGGGGCACAACGTGGCGGTAGAAAGCGACGCCGGCAAAGGCGCGCACTACCTGGACGAGGCCTATGAAAAAGCGGGCGCGAATGTCGTGGACGAGAGAAGCGGACTGCTAGGCTCCGCGGGAGTAATTCTCAAGGTGCAGCCGCCGACCGAAGACGAAATCGCCGCGATGCCCGAGGGCTCGGTGTTAATAGGGTTTATGTACCCGCACCGCTATCCGGAGAGGGTGGCGGCCATGCGCGATAAGAAGCTGACCGTCTTCGCTATGGAACTCGTTCCTCGTATCACGCGCGCGCAGGCTATGGACGCGTTGAGCAGCCAGGCCACGGTTGCCGGATACAAGGCGGCTTTGATAGCGGCCGACACCATTGACCGCTTCTTGCCTATGCTCACCACCGCGGCCGGCACAATCCGCCCCGCCAACGTTCTCATTTTCGGCGCCGGCGTCGCCGGCTTGCAGGCGATAGCCACCGCCAAGAGGCTGGGAGCGGTCGTGACCGCTTATGACGTGCGTCGCGCCGCCGGGGAGCAGGTGCGCAGCCTTGGCGCCAAATTCCTCGAGCTCGAGATCGACGCGGAAACCGAGGGCGGTTATGCGCGCGAGCTGACCGAAGAAGAGAAAAAGCAAGAGCGCGAGATGGTCGAGCAGGCCATCGTCGCCGCCGACATAGTCATTACCACCGCCAACATTCCCGGACGCCGCGCCCCGCTGATAGTCACCAAAGAGATGGTCGCGAAGATGAAACCGGGCTCGGTAATAGTGGACCTGGCGGCGGAGTCGGGCGGCAACTGCGAGGTCACCAAACCTGGTGAAACCGTGCAGCAAAACGACGTGCGCGTCGTCGGGCCCCTCAATCTGCCCAGCGCTCTGGCGGTACACGCTTCCGAGATGTACGCCAAGAACCTGCAAAACTTCCTCGACCTGATCATCGACGACGAGGGCGCCCTCAAACTCGACTGGGAAGACGAGATTCTGGCGGGCAGCGTGCTGGTGCACGACGGCGAGATCAAGCACGGCCCCACCCGTGAACTGGTAGAAGGAGGAGCGCAATGATTGGTGGAACCTGGGCTGCTATTTACATCTTCATGCTGGCGGCGTTCACCGGCTACGAGGTAATCAGCCGTGTGCCCGTGGTGCTGCACACGCCTTTGATGTCGGGGTCTAACTTCATCCACGGCATCGTCGTCGTGGGCGCGATGGTGGTCTTGGGGCGCGCCAACACCACAGCCGAGCTGGTAATTGGCTTTATCGGCGTTCTGCTGGCGGCCGCCAACGCCGCCGGGGGCTACGCGGTCACCGAGAGAATGCTCGAGATGTTCGAGCGGAAACCAAAGGAGGGCTAGGCCATGATGACCTTTATCCAGATCGTTTACTTCATCACGGCCGTCTTCTTTATCATCGGCCTCAAGCAGATGAGCCACCCTTCCACCGCCAAGCGCGGTATCGTCTGGGCCGGCTACGCTATGCTGGCGGCGGTAATCGTGACCTTCGCCTGGCCTGGCCTCAGCAACTTCTTTCTGATAATCCTGGGAATTCTCATCGGCGGCGGCGCAGCCTGGGTAATAGCCAAGAAGGTCGCTATGACCGATATGCCGCAGATGGTGGCTATCTATAACGGCATGGGCGGCGGCGCAGCGGGCGCTATCGCTGCAGTAGAGTTGCTGCGCCACGTCGGCGGCCACGGGGAGATGACTATGGGCCTGCTGGTGCTGGCCCTCATAGGCGGGCTCATCGGCGCCATTTCCTTTAGCGGTTCGATGGTGGCCTTCGCCAAGCTGCAAGGGCTGATCAACTCGCGCGCCGTGACGTTCCCCATGCAGCAGCCCATCAACATGGCCGTACTGGCGCTGGCGCTGGTGTTTGCGCTAATGTACCTATTTGGCCTGCAGAATACCGCCGTGGTCACCTGGTTCTTCCTGCTTACGCTGCTCTTCGGCGTGATGATGACGATTCCCATCGGCGGCGGCGACATGCCGGTGGTCATCTCCCTTTACAACGCCTTTACCGGTTTGGCGGTGGCCTTCGAAGGCTTCGCTATCGGTAATCCGGCGATGATCATCGCCGGCACCGTGGTGGGCGCCGCGGGCACCTTGCTGACGCTCTTGATGGCCAAAGCGATGAACCGCTCTATCTACAGCGTTCTTTTCGGCGCTTTTGGCGCGGTGGAGCAGGAGGGCGGCGAGATTGCCGGCAGCCTCAAGCCCATGGACCCCGAGGATGCCGCCAGCGTGATGGCTTTCGCCAACAAAGTAATCATCGTTCCCGGCTACGGTATGGCCGTGGCGCAGGCCCAGCAGAAGGTCAAGGAGCTGATGGAGGAGCTGGAAAAGCGCGGCGTAGAGGTCAAGTTCGCCGTGCACCCGGTTGCCGGTCGTATGCCCGGCCACATGAACGTGCTCCTGGCCGAAGCCGGCATTCCCTACGAGAAACTGTATGACCTGGAAGAGATCAACCCCGATTTCGAGACCGCGGACGTCGCTTTGGTTATCGGCGCCAATGACGTGGTAAACCCGGCGGCGCGCCGCAAGGGCAGCCCTCTATACGGCATGCCTATCCTCGACGTGGACAAGGCCAAGCAGGTCTTCGTCCTCAAGCGTGGTCGCGGTAAGGGCTTTGCCGGTATCGAAAACGAACTCTTTTACGCCGATAACACCAACATGGTCTACGGCGACGCGGCTGACAGTCTTAACAAAATGGTTCAAGCCATCAAGAACCTGTAGCAGCGTAGGATAACTCATTGGCCCGCCCGTAAGGGCGGGCTTTTGCTGTCAGAATAGGGGTATGAGCAAAAGTTTGCGCGAAAGAATAAATCAGTAGTTGGAAAGGCTCAGGAGCGAGGGGCTCTATATCAACCCGCCGGTTTTACAGGCTCCGCAGCAGCCAGTTACCAGGGTCGCCGGCAAGACGGTGATAAACCTAGCCTCTAACAATTACTTAGGTTTCGCCGATCACCCCCACCTCAAGCAGCGCGCGCGAATACCTGGAGGCATGGGGCGCCGGCAGCGGCGCGGTTCGCTCCATAGCCGGAACGTTCAGCTACCACCAACGGTTCGAAGAGATGCTGGCTCGCTTCAAGGGCGCCGAGAGCGCACTGGTGCTGCAGTCCGGCTTTACCGCTAATCAAGGCGTACTGGGGGCATTACTGCAGCCTGGGGACCTGGTTTTTTCCGACGAGCCGAACCATGCCTCCATTATCGACGGCCCGCGCCTCACCAAGGCCAGCCGTCACGTTTTTCGCCACGGCGACGTCGAACACCTGCGCTAACTACTGCGTCAGCACGACGGCGACGGGCTGAAAGTCGTGGTCAGCGACGGAGTTTTCTCCATGGACGGTGACGTTGCGCCTCTGGACAAGATAGTTCCCTTGGCCGAGGAATACGGCGCTCTTGTCTACGTCGACGACGCCCACGGTTCAGGCGTTATGGGCGAGTTGGGGCGCGGCACGGTTCACCACTTTGCTTTTCACGAAAACCCCAACGTCATCCAGGTGGCGACGCTTTCGAAAGTGTGGGCGGTCATCGGCGGTTATGCGGCCGGGACCGCGCAGCTCAGGGAGCTGTTGATTAACCGCGCCCGCCCACACCTCTTTTCCACCTCGCACCCGCCTGCGGTGGTTGGCGCGCTCGTCGGTGCTTTCGAGCTGATTCAGCGGGAGCCCGAACGGATAGAGAAGCTGTGGGAGAACACCCGCTATTTCAAGCAGGGATTAGCAGACCCGGGGTTTGACACCATGGGTAGCAAAACGCCGATAACGCCTGTTCTATTCGGAGAGGCGCGGGCGGCCTTCGCCGCGAGCAAGAGCCTTTTGCAGCGCGGTGTTTTTGCTGTGGGCATTGGTTTCCCGACGGTCCCCAAAGATAGGGCGCGAATCCGCAACATCGTTACTGCGGCGCATAGCAAAGAGCAACTTGATCGAGCGCTCGAGGCTTTTGCGCGGGTGGGTAAGGAAATGGAGATAGTGCGCTGATCCTCTCCGAGGGACTGTGCAAGAAGTCTTTGGTTATATACAATGAGGTATATTTATGGCGTAAGCCAAGAAAATTTCCTAGGGCCAATTCGATTACTCGCTTGCAAGACTTCGTCTGGAGCAGCCGATGCTTGCGGAAGAGGGTAAAATTACCAACCTAACATTGATCGAGCGCATTGCCGCCGCGCCCTTCGATCGAATCCGCCACAAACTGGCCGTCATCGTTTTGATTCTAGGCGCCGCCGCGGCTTTCTCCGCTTTTGCACTGGAGGTCATGGTAGAGGACAGCAATGTCGTAGACGTTGTGTTTCTCCCCATCATGACCGCGTTGTTCGCAACCATGGGGCTGATACTAGCGCACCACCCCGAGCGCCTCAGACAGTTTGAAAACATAGCCTACGCCCTGCTGGCCGCCTACGCGCTTTCTATGCTGGTATTTCAGCTGCGACACACTTTGCCGCAGCTGCACACCTTCAGCGAGACGATGTTTTGGTACCCGATCTTGTACTTGGTGGCTTTTTTGCTGCACCGTCGTAGTACCGCTGCGAAGATCGCTTTGGGTATATGGGCGGTATCGCTGCTACTGAGCTTGTTATTTGCGCCCTACGCCCAGCTTGTGGCGGCGCACGACTACTCGGCCTTAAATTCTTTGTTGCAGCTTCACGTTTCCGGCTTGGTATACATTCTTCTGCTCTACGCCTTTTCGCGCATTGAGGAGAGCTACGCAGAGACGCGCGCCTTGGCCTACCTGGACTACTTGACGCAACTACCCAATCGTCGCTACGGCGAGACAATGTTGCTGCAGCTTTTGCAGCAGAGCAGAGAGCATGAGCTACCTTTTAGCGTGGTGATGATGGACCTCGACGGCTTCAAAAAAGTAAATGACCGCTTTGGTCACGACGTCGGCGACAGAGTTCTCAAACGCACCGCCCTTCTCATCCAAAGGTTTTTGCCGCGCGGGGCGCGGGTCATTCGCTGGGGCGGCGAAGAGTTTTTGGTGATACTGCCGGAGACCGACGAGGCCAAAGCGCGGGAGGTGGCCCTGGAGGTGCGGCAGGGTTTGAAAGACTCCCCTCATGAAGGAGTGGGGGTGGTGGCGGCCAGCTTCGGCGTGGCCCAACTGAGCAAGGGGATCTCGTTGGATGAGTTGATTCTGCGGGCGGACCACGCTATGTACCGCGCCAAGGAGCAGGGCGGAAACCTCGTGGTCACCGTTTCCGATATGCTAAAACCCAGTCGTTAGAGTCTCAAGAGCCAGCAGCCATGATGAGCTCAGCGACGCGGTCGGTCTTTTCCCAGGGGAAGCCGTCGCGGCCGAAGTGGCCGTAAGCTGAAGTAGCCGTGTAAATCGGCCGCTGCAGCTCCAACTCTTCGATTATGGCCAGCGGACGAGGGTCGAAGACTCTCTTGGCCACCTCGGTGAGCTGCTCGTTGCTGAGCTCGCTTGTCTTGTAAGACTCGACCCTCAGCCCCACGGGCCGCGCCTTGCCGATGGCGTAGGCGACTTCTACCAGAACTTTGTCCGCCAGCCCCGCGGCCACTATGTTTTTGGCCATGTAGCGGGCGTAGTAGGCTCCCGAACGGTCTACCTTGGTGGGATCTTTGCCGCTGAAGGCGCCGCCGCCATGGGGCACCGCGCCTCCGTATGTGTCAACTATTATTTTTCTACCGGTAAGACCAGCGTCGCCGTGCGGGCCGCCGAGGACGAAGCGACCCGACGGGTTGATGAGGAAGCGGGTTTCTTCGCGTAGGAGCGTCGCCGGGATGGCTTGGCGGACTACTTTATCGATGAGGTCTTCGCGTATTTCCTCCTGGTCGACCTCAGGGGCGTGCTGCGACGAGAGGACCACGGTTTCTACGTAAGCGGGCTCGCCGCCCTCATAGGCGACCGTTACCTGAGCCTTGCCATCGGGCCTCAGGTAGGGCACTACGCCGCTCTTGCGGACCTCGGCCAAGCGCATGGTCAGCCTGTGGGCCAGGGTAATGGGCAGGGGCATGAGTTCTGCGGTTTCGCGGGTGGCGTAACCGAACATCAAGCCCTGGTCTCCGGCGCCTACCTGGTCGTAAGGGTCGCTAGAGCCCAGGACCCTGACCTCGTAGGCGCTATTGACTCCGCCGGCGATGTCGGGCGACTGCTCGTCTATGGCCGAGAGAACGGCGCAGGTGTCACCGTCAAAGCCGTATTTGGCGCGGGTATAACCGACTTCTTTGACCGTTTTGCGAACCAGGTCGGGCAAGTGCACGTAGGCCTTGGTGCTGATTTCCCCCGCAACCAGGACCATGCCCGTTTTTACCAGGGTTTCCGCAGCCACTCGAGCCTTGCTGTCCTGGGCGATTATGGCGTCCAGAATTGCGTCGGAGATGCGGTCCGCCAGCTTGTCCGGGTGACCCTCGGTTACCGATTCTGATGTGACTAGCCTTAGCAAGGTTGCCTCCCGTAGACTACTCAGCTTAGGAGTATAACTCCAAAAGCTTTTATTTCATAACCGCCCTGAGACTTATAGCGCATCCCGCAAGCGTTGGAACGCGGCGATTCCCAGCTGCTCCGCGCGTACCGTTTGCGGTATGCCGCTCTCCGCCAGCGCCGCCAAAATTTGCTCTCTTTGCCAACCGGCCTGCTCCAGGTTTTTGCGCAGCGTCTTACGGCGGTGGGCGAACGCCGCCTCGATTATCCGGAAAAGTTGGGGGTCGTCGCCGCGGCCGTTGTGAACTATCTCTACCAGTGTCGAGGTGACCGCGGGGCGGGGGAAGAAGGCCGAGGGAGGGAAGTCGCGTACTTTGCGGGCGCTGGCGTGGTAAGCCGTCCGCAGCGACAGCAGACCAAAGGCCTGCTCGCCTGGGGCAGCCAGCATTCTCTCGGCCACTTCTTTTTGCAGCAAGACGACCATCTTTTCAAAGCTGCCCAGCCGTAAAAGAAGCGTCAGTAGCGGCGTGGCTACGTTGTAGGGCAGATTGCTGACGAAGAGGCGCGCCTTGACCGCGCGCCAGTCGTATTTTAGGGCGTCGCCAAACTCCACCCTGACCGGCAGACCCGACAGGGTCTCTTGCAGAACCGCTTCGAGGCGCGCGTCTTTTTCCAGCGCGCGTACATTCGCCCCGCTTTGCGCCAGGGCCCGGCTGAGCGTGCCCAGGCCGGGACCCACCTCCCAGACGGTTTCCCCATTGAGCGGCGCAGCGCTGCGAACGATTACCCCCAATAGACCCTCGTCCACCAAAAAGTTTTGTCCTAAACGCTTGTCGGCGTAAAGGTCGTAACGCCGCAGCAGCTCTTTTACGGTGCTGGGGCTAGTGAGCCTCTTCATCCAGGCGCTCTACGATCAGCGCTTCGGCGGCGCTTAAGTCGCCGTCCGCGGCCAGGGCCAGCTCAACGGATAGTATGCCGATGAGTTCGCGGTACTGCTGGTGCTCGGTGCCCGATAAAGGCTTGGCGAGACCGCGTTTGTGCAGCGAGGCCAGCATGCGCGCCAGGTCTAACGGCTCGCTTTCGGACAGGGTGCGGGTTATCTCACGTTGTCGCGCCGGCCAGCCGCTGGCCAGGTCGCGCGACTCCCCTAGTGCGGCCAGCAGTTCTTCGCGCCGCGCGCCGGAAAGGGGAGGGCGCAGGCCTAGTTCTGCGGCCTTTTCCACCGGCACCATGATGGTTCCTGGTTTACGCAGTAGCTCGATGACGTAGTAGGTGTTGCTCTCGCCCATTACCTGGCGTTCGGCTATCTCGCGAATATAACCCCCGCCCTGGGCCGGGTAGACGACAGGGTCGCCGACTTGAAAACTCATGGCGGCTATCTTAACCCGCGGCCTTTCTGCTGGCAAACTGGACTACGCGCCACTTTACATCGTCAGCGGTGGGGAAGAGCTCCAGGTACTGCCCCAGGTCGAGGGCGTCTATCAGGGCGAAGTGGTGGTTTTGAAAAACCCGGATGCCCTCTTTCATGACGGTATGGCCGTATACTCCGAAACGGTAGCCGCTGCGCTCCATGTATTCAGGGTTGTTGCGCCACCAGTTTTTGGCCTCCTTGGACTGGTAGAACATGTCGTCGTATTCCTGCAACCAGGGCGCCGGGCCGACGTGGGCAAAGTGGATTCCGCCGACCACGAATTCTTTGGGGAAAGAGCCCATCCATTCCGCGATGCCGTCGGGAATCGCCATCCCGCCGCGCTCGGGGTCGAACTCGGCGTGTTCCACGCCGGAGGCGTTGCCCAGCAGAAAGCGGTGATCGAGCGCCGCCTGATCGTGATTTCCGATGAGTATCACCGCGAAGCCGCCCGCTTGTTCGGTGAAGTGTTTGATGCGGTTAAGGGCCCGTATTTGCGCGCGCGCCGCCAGCCGCAGGTGGTCAGGGTTGCGCGGGTCGTAGGGCTCTACGCCCGTCAGGCGGGTATAGGCTTCTGAGGTTTTGGGGTGTATCAGGTCGCCGCTCAAGACGACGCGCAGCCCGCCGCTACGCAACTCCTGGGTGGGTAGGTTTCGCTCGTCGGCGGCGCCGGCGTGCTTGAGGGCCCGCCATAGCTTGCCGAACTCGGCGTGGACGTCTCCTATGGCAACTATGCGGGACACGTCAGCGCTCCTCCTGTTGCGTCATCAAGAGCGAGCGCAGCTCGCCGTAGAGCTTCTTGGTGGACTCGGGGTCGCCACCGTAACCGCCGTACTTGACCACTAAGGCCGCGGCTTCCCGCCCCAGGCCGTTTTCTTTGAGGCGGGTCACCAGCTTGTCTATCAGCTCTTGGGCGCTGGGGGTTTGGGCGGGTTTGGCCGTCGTCGCCGCGGCGGGCGGCTCTAGGCCTGCTTGTAATGCCGCCATTTCTAGCGCAGCCAAGGCGGCGCTGGTCAGGTTTGAGCCCTCGCCCACGCCGCCGCGCCTACCGCCAAAGAACTCGAGCACGCAGCTGACAGCGGCCGGCTTGACCGCGGCTATGCTGAACTCGCAGCCCCATTGCTCCGCGCCCCAGGCGTCGTCGAAAAGTTTGTAGAGCTCGCCCAAGCGCTGCAACGCTTCTTTGCGCTCGGCGGCAGAGTTGTTAGCATTCCCACCGTCAGCCATTTCGGGCATTTTACCCGTTTTTCGTTCGCCGCGTGGGTATTTTGCCCGGGAGGAGACGGGATGAGGCGCCTCCCTCTCTGTGCCAGCGTAGCTTCTGGACACCGTAGCTTCTTCGGCGGGCCCGCGGCTGAACCTGGACAAGGCGACGGGCTCGGGCTAATATGGCTAGTGCGTGGGGCCGTGGCGCAGTTGGGAGCGCGCCTGAATCGCACTCAGGAGGTCAGGGGTTCGAATCCCCTCGGCTCCACCAGAAAGGCCGGGCTCGAGCCCGGCCTCGATTTGTATCAAGAGTCTAAAGAGCGTCTAAAAGCAACTGACGCGATTCTGCTTCACGGGCTTCCTGTTCCTTCAGGCTCCAGCCCAGCTCTGCGGCCATTAGCAGAGTGATTCTCTTCAGCGCGGCCAGCGAGCCTTTTTGGTCGAGGAAGGCCAGGCGGGTGCGGCGCGCCAGCACGTCTATCGGCCGCACGGCCATCTCCTTGCGAACCGCCCAAACGACCTCGGCTTCGATGTACGGATGGTCGGGCGCCAAGCGCGCGTCCAGCCCCGTAGCCGCCAGCTCGGCCAGCTCGGGAGCCTTGTCGCCATAGCTGTGGTTTAGCTGCTGGGCCACGTCTTCGTCCAGGCCGTGAGTCTCCACCAGCGTCCGCCAGCCTTCGGGGTCGTAAGCCGCGCCACCCTCTATGAAGACCTCCTTGGTAATGCAGCCGTGGGGAGGGTGCAGCTCGCGGGTGCTGATCGCGTAGTCCACCAAGTCTTCCGCCATCTTGCGGTAAGTGGTCCACTTGCCGCCGGCGATAGTGACCAGACCGCTGGGCGATTCGTTGATGAGGTGATCGCGCGCCAGCTCGGCTGTGTCGTGGGCCTTGGGGTCTTTTACCAGCGGGCGTAAACCGCTCCAGGCGGCGAGGATGTCGCTCTCTTGCGGTTGCAGCGCGAAGTAGCGCTTGAGGTGCCGCAAGATGTATTCGATTTCTTGCTGCTGTGGTTTGGGGTGAAAACTGAGTTCGGCGGGTTCGTCGGTGGTCCCCGCCAGGGTGTGTCCCATCCAGGGCAGCACGAAGAGCACGCGTCCGTCTTCGGTTTTGGGAATGAGCAGGCCCGTGCCGGGGGGGCTAAAGCGTCCGGGGAGGATGATGTGCACCCCGGAGCTGGTCACTACCATTGGCGGGGCTTCGGGGTCGTCCATGTGGCGGACGGTGTCGGTGAAGGGCCCTGTCGCGTTTACAACGGCTCTGGCGCGTATCTCAAAATCTTCGCCGAGCTGGTTGTCTTTGACGCGCGCCCCAACCACGCGACCGTTTTCTTTTATCAGCTCCGTCACTTCGGCGTAGTTGGCGGCGGCGGCTCCTTCGCGCAATGCCGTGACGATGATGGCCACGTTCATGCGGGCGTCGTCAAACTGGCCGTCGTAGTACTCAACGCCGCCAACGAGCCCTTCGTCCTTTAGCTGTGGGAACTCCTGCATCGCTTTGCCGCGAGGGACGAAGCGGCTGGGCCTCAGGCGTTCGTGACCGGCTAGCAGGTCGTAAGCTTTCAGACCGGAGAAGTAGTACGGTACCTCCCAAGCCTTGTAGAGCGGTGTCAATAAGGGTATTGGGTGCGAGAGGTGAGGCGCCAGCCTGAGGATCACGCCTCGCTCGTGCAGTGCGTCGCGAACCAGGTTGTACTGTACCTTGTCGAGGTGCTTGACCGCAGCCTCCAGGTAGCGCACGCCTCCGTGGACCAGCTTGGTGCTTCTGCTCGAGGTACCCTCGGAAAAGTCGCCCTTCTCCACCAAGGCCACCTTCAGGCCACGGGTAGCGGCGTCCAGGGCGATGCCGGCACCGGTGGCGCCGCCGCCAATAACCAAGATGTCAAAATGCTCGTTTCGCATGCGGTCCAATTGCTTTTCGCGGTTCATATCTCCACCTCTCTCGCCCAGTTTAGAGAGCGTTCTACGGCCTTGTGCCAGCCGGCTATTAGTCGCGATCTTGTTTGCGGGTCCTCCTGTGGCTCAAAAACCTTTTCACTGCGCCACTGGCGCATTATGGTTTCGCGATCCAAAACCCCCAGGCCGTGCGCGGCAATGCGCGCCGCCCCGAGGGCCGTTGTTTCGGTTACCGCGGGCCTTTCTACGTTTTTGGCGAGAACGTCGGCTTGAATTTGCATCAACAGGTCATTGCTGGCGGCCCCGCCGTCCACGCGCAAGCTGGCGAGCCGTGCGCCGGCTTTTTCCATAGCAAGAACGGCGTCGTAAGTCTGCAGGGCGATGGCCTCGAGCGTCGCTCTGGCGATGTGGCCGCGCCCGCTGCCGCGCGTTAGTCCTATCAACAAACCGCGCGCGTAAGGATCCCAGTGCGGGCTCGCCAAGCCGGCGAGCGCCGGTACGAAAAAGACGCCCTCACTGCTGGCTACGCTGGCGGCCAGCTCCTCCACTTCTGAGCTTTCTTTTATCAGCCCCAGGCCGTCTTTCAGCCACTGTACGGCGGCTCCGGCAATGAAAATGGAAGCCTCCAGGGCGTATTCAAGCTTTTCACCCGCCAGTTGCCAAGCCACCGTAGTCAAGACGCCGTCGCCGTAGAGCGGTGTTGCTCCGGTGTTCATTACCAAGAAAGCGCCGGTCCCATAAGTATTCTTCGCCATGCCTTTTTGCAGGCAGCCTTGGCCGAAGAGCGCCGCTTGCTGGTCTCCCAAGACCCCGTGAACGGCTATCCCGCCGCCAAACCATTCAGGGGCGCTGTGGCCGAATAGCGACGACGAGGGTAAAACGGTAGGCAGCAGGGACTCGGGAATGTTGAAAATAGCCAGCAGCTCCCTGTCCCAGACGCCGCGATGAATGTCGTATAGCAACGTCCGCGAGGCGTTGGATGGGTCGGTAGCGTGTACCTTGCCGGCGGTCAAGTTCCAGATGAGCCAGCTGTCTATGGTGCCCGCCGCCAGTTCGCCCGCTTCCGCACGCCGCCGCAGTCCTGGGTCTTGCAGAAGCCAGGCAATTTTGCTAGCAGAAAAATAGGGGTCGAGGAGCAGCCCGGTTTTTGCGCGAATGCCCGCGGCCAACCCTGCCCTCTGGAGATCGCTTATCGTCTCTGCGGTGCGCCTGTCCTGCCAGACTATCGCCCGGCTAACCGGTCTGCCGCTATGGCGTTCCCAGAGTACGACGCTCTCGCGTTGATTGGTGATGCCGATAGCGGCCACCTCCGCCGCGCCGACGCCCGCCTGGGCCAGCGCTGCGCGCGCCGTGGATAGCTGGGTGCGCCATATTTCCATGGCGTCATGCTCTACCCAGCCCGGTTTAGGGAAGTACTGTTCGAAAGGTTCTTGCGCTAGCGCCAGAGGACGGCCCTCCACGTCGAAGACGATGGCGCGCGAGCTGGTCGTTCCCTGGTCAAGGGCCAAAAGGTAGGACATGGCGGCAACCTCCTACCAATACCGTACAACGTCCTGGGCTAAGAGCCGTCCTCGTTCCCGGCTACTACGATACGGTTGCGGCCCGACGCCTTGGCGCGCAACAAGGCTTGGTCGCTGAGGTCTATCCATTTCCAGACAACGTCGTTGCTATGCGGTATTTTTCCACCTGCTAGTCCTATCGAAACGGTGAGGTAATCGTGTATCTCGGTGAGCTGTAAGCCAGATACTTTTTCTCGTATACGATTGAGGACCCTCTTGGCCGAGTCGGCGTCATTGCCCAAGAGCAATAGCAAGAACTCTTCACCGCCCCAGCGCACCGCCAGATCGTCCTCCCGCAGGTTATTGCTCAATACCCCGGCGAGTGACCGCAGCAGGATGTCCCCCACCGGGTGGCCGTAGCGATCGTTAAATGTCTTGAAATGGTCTATGTCAACCATTGCAACCGCTAGCGGAAGCCCTTGGGAGATCGCTTTTTCGATTAGGAGAGGTAACTTTACCTCCATCCCACGCCTGTTGAGTAGCCCAGTGAGAGGGTCGGTGTGTGCTTCCACCTGCCATTTGAGAGACTTCGACACCTCGCTGAGGCGGTGAGCCACCATGGGCATGAGCAGTTTTAAGAACAGGCCACAGCGTCTTTCGTTGCCAAGATATACTCTACCTACAGGATAATCTCTGTCTTTGAGGGTGAGACCATACTTCGTTCTTTGACCGACTATCAGGTTGCCGAAGAGGAAAATGCGCAGCCCCACTATGTTCTCGCAATAACGTCGCAGTATCTGTAGCAGGTCCTCCGCAACGCTCTCCGGCGTAGGCGAAGACTGATCCCACGGGAAAATAGTCAAGCTGCTCAGGATGTCTGTCCAGCGGGCCAGTTTATTTTCCGATCTGCTCTTGAAGAGAAATAGAGGCAGGAATATTGACAGCGCCCCCAAGAGAGAACCTATACTGGCGAACCAGATCTTCATGGGAATGCCGGAAAGATGGCCAGCGGGATAGCACCACTGGTACAAGAGCAGCAGCCACATCGTCTGGAAAGCGATGGCTACGTTCGTAAGAATCCCTAGGGTAACGGGTTTGCCCCGTGTTTCTTTTTCTAAGCCGACGACGATTAGCCACAATCCCAACAAAAGGACTACCAGCGCTAGAGTCATGGCCGGGAGGTTGTACCCGGGACTGATGGCGATCCAGGTGGTGATTCCCATACCGAAAAACAGCAGGGAGGGAATCCATATCACCCTTCCTTCCGGGGCTAGGCCGATAGCCACGGCGTACCAAGTGGGGAGGGCGAAATATAACAACAGCAACTGCAAAAATAACATTACCAGCAAAACGGTGTTTTGGTTAGACAAGTTTGAGGCCAGAATGAAAACTACTGTAGGCACCAACACGAGTACATAAAGCCATTTAGGGAACCTACCGCGGGGAAACTTGTCTATCAAGAAAATAAAGGCGACGTACCCCACAAAAATAGCCATCCAGACAAATACATTTGGGGCGGGTTGCGCACCGCCAGACGCCAGGTGGCCAGCGAAGAACAAGATGCCGCCGGCGCCCCAAAACAGCACGCCCAACGAAGCCAAGCGGCCGACTCCCTCGATTAAATTAGCCCGCCAGCTGAGCCATAATACCAACGCTGTAGCAATAACGAGCGCTACGTAAGCCAGCACAGCATGGATTATATCCGCCCTTGTCATTCAGAGCTGCCCAATCAACCTTTGTGAGGGTATTTCAGGTCCAACCGCGCCAACCTGTTCACCGCGGCGGCTATCTCACACCTTCTGGGCAAGGCGAGCTCCGGAGAGTTGCCTATGGCGAAAAGCCCCCTTTCTCTGGCCTTTTGCCAGACCAGCGAGACGATCTGGCGAAGGCTCCTGGCGCCGTTCGCGTACCTCGCCGCTAGCTCGAGCAGTATTCCGATAGCCCGCAGCTGGCTTTCGTCTACCAACTGAGCGCCGTTGGAAAAAACGAGCGTTTCTTCTCCGAACCGCAAAGTCAGGGGTCCGCTGACGCCGATTATCGTGCGGCCGCGCCGCCTGGAGCTGAAAGAAGACGGTAAGGGGTAGCGCTCGCGCGCCGCCAGGGGCGCGACATCGGCCGGTTTGGCGCCGCGTCTGTCACTCCTTTGCTTTTGGGCTATTTTCTTGGCTTTGGCGGTGACGTCGCGCGCTCGATACTTGTCCATCATGATTACCAGGTCTGCAGTTTGATAGTATTCTCCCCCTCCCGCCGTGGCCACCACGACCGAGACCCCGGCGGCCCGCAGCCTCTCGACGACGTCCGCCAGAGGCGTGACGGTTTCGCTGCGCAGCAACTCGCGCGCGCAGGGGCCGCGCTGCAGAGAGACGCCTACGGCGTCGTCTTCGTCCAGTAGTATGGCGCTGCAGCCGATCTCCAGGGCCTCCATGACGTCGGCGGCCAGGCTAGTGGGGGCGGCGGCGTTGGCGCTTGAGAAAAAGTCGGTATCGGCGCCGCTGGGCAGGTCGTGGACTAGGGGGGTTAGGTAGACCCCCGTGATAGCGCGCCCCTTCTGACTGCCAACCCTAACCGCGTCGGCGCGAGTCACCAGCCATTCGCGGCCGTCTCCGGGGACGTGCGGGTAAACCCCAGCCGCAATAGCCGCGAGCAAAGTGCTCTTACCATGAAACGTTCCTCCGCTGATAAGCGTTACTCCCTCGGGGATGGCCATGCCGCTGATCTCGCCGTGGTGCAAGGTTGGCAGGGTAAGGCGCCGTGTCTTGGGGGAACTGAAGGGGAGCGGCTCCCCGTCGCGGTTTGGGGTAAGTACGCTGCCGTCGCGGATGAACGAAATCAGGCCTTTTTCTTTTAGCAAGTCTTGCAGGTGAGCGTGTTCTTCGGCGATAAACGCCCACTCCCGGGCGGATTGCTGGTCCAGATTGCGCCAGTAAACGGACTCGAGCGCGCGAATCAACACATCTCCCAGCAGGCGCGCCGCCGCTTCTCCCAGGACGGTGCGCCGCCGCGCCGGCAGGCCCACCCGGAAGCGCAGCGACAAGTAGTCGCTAGAGATAGCGGCGGCGCTGCGCTCTAGTATTTCGGCGCCGCCGGCGTCAACGAATATCCCGCAAGAGCGCCCGCTGCCGACGCCGGGGCAGGCTTCGGCCGAGGAGGAGAAAACCCGCAAAAGATAGTCAAGCAGTCCTTTGGCGCGCTGCGGCTTGCTCCAGAGCTCTTTGGGAATGCCGTGGGTTTCGTGCGCTATCCGCAGGCAGACCATCGAGGCGGTCGAAAAGGGATCCGGCTGGACGTGCTCGATTATCAGCGTGTAGCCGTTGCCCATCCAGGTGCCGGTCAGCTGCTTGTAGGCGCTGAAGCTGCGTCCCTCCAGAGAAGCGGCCAGGCTGACTAAGGCGCCGATGTCATTCACCCCGTCAGTTTATCCCGGCGTATAAGAATGTAGGTGTGCTACGAGTAGTTTTATACGAACCAGAGATACCCCAGAACGTCGGCAATATTGCCCGCAGCGCCGCCGCCACGGCGAGCGAGCTCCACCTCATCCGCCCTTTTGGTTTCCGCTGGGGGGACCCGCGTCTGAAGCGCGCCGGACTGGATTACTGGCCGCACGTGCGCTACTTTTTGCACAATACATGGGATGATTTTCTGCAAGCTCTGCCCGCAGACGCCCGCGTCTGGGCGTTCTCCACCAAGGCGCAGCGGACTTTATATCAGGCTCGCTTCGGGGCTGACGACTTCTTACTCTTCGGCCCGGAGACGCGCGGTCTGCCCGCCGAGGTGCTAGAACGCTTTGCTGCGCTGCGAATTCCCATGCCCGGACCGGTACGCTCGCTCAATCTGGCGGTAAGCGTAGCAGTAGCTCTTTACGAGGCGCTGCGGCAGTCTGCTTCTTGGTAACAAAATAAGGTATAATGCTGGAGTAGAGACACAGAAAGGCGGGGGTTGACGTGTCTGGAAAAGCATTAGCGGTGTTACTGACGGCGATTTTCTTTTCTTTAGCGACGGCGCAGGTTACCGTCGCGGACAGCTGGCGTCAAGCGACTCTTACTGGAAAGGGGGCCGCCAGTGCTGCAGGCGGGATAAACTACTCCTTTAGCGGGGAAGACGAAAGGCTTTATTTCGAGGTATTCGTAGACGGTAAACTGGTCGACGAACTAAAGCAGCGAACGCGCGGCGGTTTAGTTTTTGCTTTTCGAGCCGTGACCGTTCCCGGCCTGCCGAGCGGCGCTAGGGTAAAGAGCCAAATCCTAATAACGCCGGCGGATTCAGGGCCGAGCGTCATTACGGTTGACCGCGGCCGACGCTCGTCAACGACGGAAACAAAGCAGCTTAAGGGGGTAAGCGAGGGCCCCAGGACGTCGTTCAAGCTAACCGTTGAACTGTTGGGGGCGTCTTCTGCGGTGCAACTCAAAGCGGAGCTTGAACCATTCGGCCCGCTAGACGAGGGCCGCACCTACAAGTTGCTGAGCGGCGCTTGGGGGGCGGGGCACAGCCTCGCCGTATACGTGACGCCGTTGGCCGACTAACTACGCGGCGCTCTGCGCCAAGTGCTCGAGCGCGGCTCTGAGCGCGGCTACGCCCTTTTCGAACTCCTCCAGCAGTACGTGTTCCAGCGGCGTGTGGTCGAGGGTGCTGTCGCCGGGGCCGTAGGCGACCATCGGCACCGGCCAGTGGGGGGCCAGGACGTTCATGTCGCAAGTGCCGGTCTTCAGCTTGAATACCGGCCTGCCGCCGGCCTTGCGGATGCCAATGCGCAGGGCGCGGCTGAGGGGTGTATCTTTGGGGCCTTTGTAGGGTATCTCGCGGCCGGTGAAGTCGAGGTCGAGCGTCGGCGGAGCGTAGGCCAGCAGATGGCTTATGGCTTCTTCGGGCGGCAGCCGCGGCGGCAGCCGCAGGTCGAAGAGCATCTCCGCCCTCTGTTTGGTGTCCACCGGCAAGACCCTGAAGTCGCGCAGGGAGTACTGCACCTGGTCAAAGGCGCCCATACCGCCGTTGAAACCCTGGCTCCAGGCGCGAATAGAGTTGAAGTAGTCAACTAGCTCTTCGGCGGCGTTGGGTTCGTGGTGGGCGGAGTGAAAGTTGTCTTTCTCGCGTCGCGCGCGTACCAGCAGGCGACCTTTGTAGCCCAAAGTGATGCCCTCCCAACCCGAGGGCTCGCCGATGACGGCGAACCGCGGCTTGATCTTGTCGGCCACGTAGCGGGCGCCCTTGGAGCTGGGGGCTTCTTCTTCGGTGGCTCCCACCAGGTGCAGCGTCATTACGTTTTTTAGGGCTTCGGGCAGTCCCGCACTCGCCAGAATGAAGGTCACGAAAGGCCCCTTGGCGTCTACCGCGCCGCGGCCGAAGAGCTTACCCGCCTCCACCCGTACCGGCACCTCGCCGGGAACGGTGTCTATGTGCCCCAACAGGGCGACCTGCAAAGGACCGTGGCCCCAGACGCCGCGGGCGTTGTCCGCCTCGTCTACCCAGGCCTCCATGCCCAGCGCCTTCATGCCGCGCACCAGGTACTGCGCCACCAGCCGTTCGCGGCCCGAGGGACTGGGGATCTCCAGCGCCCCGGCGAGGAACCTAACAGGGTCCGCCAAAGGCGAAAAGTCTAGGGGCGACAGCGTCACGCCAGCACCTCGCGCAGCGCTTCCACTACCTGCTCCAAGTCGGCCTTCTCGATGATCAGAGGCGGCAAAAAGCGGATTACGGTGGGTCCGGCGGCCAGCGTCAGCACCTGGTGTTCTTTTTCCAGGCGGGTGATGTAAGGGGCCGATTTTTCCTTGAGCTCCAGTCCGATCATCAGGCCCTTGCCGCGCACCTCGCGCACGCGCGGCGAGTCAATATTGCGCAGCTCTTCCATGAACCAGTCGCCCAGCTCGGCGGCGCGCTCCCAGAGGCGGTGTTCGCTGATGTAGTTCATGGCCGCCACCCCGGCGGCCATCGCCAGCGGGTTGCCGCCGAAGGTGGTGCCGTGGCCGCCTTTGTGCATTTTGTCGGCCACCTCGTCGGTCATGACGATGGCTCCCATGGGCATGCCGCCGCCGATACCCTTGGCGACCGTCATGATGTCCGGCGTTACGCCGTAGTGCTCGAGCGCGAAGAGCTTGCCGGTACGCCCAAAGCCGGTCTGTATCTCGTCGAGGATCAAGAGCGCGCCCTTCTCGCGGGTCGCCTGGCGCGCCGCCCGCAAGAACTCGGTCGTCGCCGGGCGCACCCCGCCCTCGCCTTGAACCGGCTCGACGATTAAAGCCGCGGTATCCTCGTCCACCGCCGCGCGTAAAGCCTCGACGTCGTTATAAGGTATGAACTCCACCGGTTTTACCACCGGTTCAAAGGGAACGCGGTATTTTTTCTCCCAGGTGAGGCTCATTGAGCCAAAAGTGCGGCCGTGGAAGGCGCGCATGGTGCTGATGAACTTTGTGCGGCCGGTGGCGGCGCGGGCGAACTTGAGCGCCCCCTCCACGCTCTCGGTGCCGGAGTTGCTGGGGAAGACGCGCACCAGCCCTTCGGGTGTCAGGCGCGTCAGGGTTTGATAAAACTCCGCTCGCTTGGCCGAGGGTAGGGTTTGCGGCAGAATCATCAACGTTTCCGCCTGCTCTTGGATGGCCTTCACTACCGCCGGGTTGGAGTGACCCACATTGGCCACACCGTAGCCGCCCACGCAATCGATGTACTCGCGGCCCTGGCTGTCCCAGACGCGCGCGCCCTTGCCGCGGACGATGACCAGCTCGTGCTTGTTGTAAACTCCCGAGTCGTGCCGCTTCTCTATCTCCAGCCAGTTCTGCATTTTTATGCCCCCTTCTAACGCAACTCGGCCCGCACCTGCGAGCCGAGGGAACCTGTACGCCAACGGGCGGTTACGGCTTCCCCCGGACCTCCGGTTTGCGCGGTTTCAAGGTCTTCATCCCCCCGAGCCTAACGCGACAATGGCGGTTGCGTCAACACGTGCGCATCCATGGAACTTGTTATTTAGGGGTCCTCTTATTTAGGGGTCCTTTGCGGCCAAACCACATGACAAACATCATTTGCTCAACGAGAAAGCAAGCGTGCTTTTTCAATTATCCGCCGGTCGAACCCTTTCACGGCCAACACTTCTTGAGCAGGGGTGCGATCTCCGTTGCAGCTTATTCGCCTTGGGGCGGATAGGTAATGAAGAGCAAACCCCAAATCGCCGTACAACTCAATAATCCTTTTGGTCGATTGGTTGGATATCAGTACGGGACCCGGGTGCCGTGAGAGGCGCACGGCCAGGTCGGTCTGGTCTTCAAACGAAAAACCGCCCGCGCTGTATGAGGTAAATTCTACGTCATAAGGGGGATCGGCATAGACAAAGTCGCTCTCTTCAAACGGGAAACTTCTAAAGTCCGAGACAATAATATCGTAACGAGACAGCACCGCAGCGTATTCACTAAAGTCACGCCTGTAGTTAATGTTTTTGTACCTGCCAAAAGGCACGTTGAACTCTCCTTTTTTGTTGAACCGGCACAAACCGTTAAAGCCCGTGCGGTTCAGATAATAAAACAGTTCAGCGGCCTCTTTGCTGCCGGCTTTTTGCTTTCTAATCAACTCGTTGAAGCGTTCCCTGGCCTTATAGTAGTGCCGCTCTTCATTCCTCATCTCTGTGTCGATTACCAGACCCTTTTGCAATTGTTTGTAAAAATTAATTAGATGCTGGTTTATATCGCCTAGCAACGCCTTGTCCGGCAGTATCCCCAAAGCGACGGCCATACCGCCGACAAAAGGTTCGACTAGACGAAGTCCGTTGTATGGAGAATAAAGCGTCGCCAGCAGCGGGACTAGCCACCTTTTCCCGCCGGCCCACTTTAGGGGCGGGGGAAGGTGAACCTTGCCAGGGAACAGGGCTACTGCTTCGGGCAAAAGAACTTTTCTAGCCATATATCAATCCACTCTACCCTTATTATACCTTCGGCAAGCGCCCAGCGCTCTATGCTCTTGCTCCAGCCTCCGCCGCCGAATACTATTATCGAATGCGCCCCTAGTAGTCGATCGCGCCGCGCTTCTTCCAAGGCGCGGAATAGCTTATCTTGTGCGCTGCCAGAAGTCTTTTGCCACTTGCACTCAATAAACAGATATGGCTTTTCTCCTCTCAGTACCGCTATGTCAACCCGCCTTCCCTGATCTCGTATAACGCTACCGAAGGGCGAATCATATTCGGTCGCCACTCGATAATCCAGGCCGCATTTTTCTAGCGATCTCTCGACCAGGCCCTTGATTCTTTCTTGGAACTCCTTTTCTGCGCTCATAACCCAAACTACCAGACTCTAGCCGCATTAGCCGCGCTGATAGGCGAGCTATAGCGATATAACACTTCCCGCCCCTGCGAGCGCCCGGCTGATAGGCGCTTCCACGCGGGCGTCGCCGAAGACGACCCGGCCCACGCCGCCCTTCACCGCGTCGGCCGCGCCCAGCACCTTCTTCTTCATGCGCCCCTGGGCGAAGTCCATATAGTCTTCCACCCGCTCAGCGGGAATCTCGGCGATCAGGCTCGACTCGTCGGGAAAGTTGCGCAAGAGGCCGGGTACGTTCGAGAGCAGCAGCAGCGCCTCGGCCTGCATCTGCACCGCCACCTGGGCGGCGGCGGTGTCGCCGTCGGTGTTCATCGCCTCGCCTTCGTAGCTGATCGCCGGCGGGGTGAGCACCGGCAGGTAGCCCGCGCTGAGGAGCAGGTGGAGGAGCTCGGTGTTGACCTTCTCCACGCTGCCGGTGAGGTTGTCGCGCCGCACCTTGAGCTTGCCGTTTTCGATGTACTTGACCGCCTTCTTGCGCCGCCCCTCGAAGACGCGGCCGTCGATGCCCGACAGCCCCACCGCGTTCACCCCTTCACGCTGCAAGAGCTCGACGATGCGCTTGTTCATCTTGCCGGCGTAGACCATCTCGAAGATCTCGAGCGTCTTGCGGTCGGTCAGCCGGCTGGTGAGGCCGCCGGGGTGCTCGAGGAAGACCGGCGGGTGCCCCAGCGCTTCGGCGATGCGGTTGGTCTCGGCGCTGCCGCCGTGCACCAGCACGAGCCGCCGGCCCTGCTTCCACAACGCCGCGGCGTCGCGCGCCACCGCCGCGTAGTCGATGCCCTCGGAACCCCCCACCTTGACGACGATCAGCTCGCCTTTCATACGTTCCCCATCTTCCCAGGTCCTGCATAAAGGTGCAAGATGTTGCCCTGCGGCCATCGCAAAGACCGTGCCGTGAAGGGAAGAATCTGCAAAGCGCGACCAGGTCGGGTGGAAAGTTAAATCAAAGCCGAAAAGGGGTCTTCCCACTGGGGATTCGTTTGCTCGATGAGCTCCACCTTCCACGACCTGCGCCGGCGTTTCAGTTGCCGTTCGCGAAGCAAAGCCGCGTTCGCGTCCTCGTAGATTTCGTAGTAGACCGGGCGGTGGACGCCGTACCTGGGTGCAAAGCCGCCCAGGCCCTGTTTGTGTTCCCACACACGCCGGCGTAGGTCCCGCGTAGCCCCCACGTAGAGCGTTCCGCGCTTGCGCTTGGACAAAATGTAAACAGCGTGCGCCATTTTTGGCTTCATGCTACACCGGCGGCCGGATGCATGAGGTGATTTCGCGCGCTGAGCGTAGATCCCGGCTCGCGGGGCTTTGCCCCTTGGTCGTGAATTGACTCCCGCTGGAACGTCGTTCGCACCGCCGCTCCTTGGTTGGGAATTAGCTAGGGAGTCCGTAACCCTAGTTGGGTTGTACTGGTGGTTTATAGCGGATTGCTGCTCAATTCTGAAAGTGTACGTTTGAACGTCCGCGGCGATCTACGCTAGGCCGATTCGATTGCTGGTAGCAGGATGGCCATGCCGCCAAAGCGCCCCTGGAAGGGTATAGGGTTTTCTAGCAGCAACGTTTGTTGTGGCTTGCGTGGCATCTGGAGACCAGTCAGGTCCCGGAAACCTAGCCGGACGCGCCTAACATCGAATCCCGGCCGAGCAGGCCGCGGGCCTGCGCGCCGGGGTCCACGCTGCGTACGCGCTTTAGGCCCGCTCCTCCGCCGCGATCAGCGCGGCCACCCCGTTGGCCAGCTCGCGCACGGCCTCCACCTCGGTGATTCCCAGCCGCCGCTTGTTGGAAACGTCGTAGACCGCGCCCTCGCTGGCCGAGTGTTCCCCGTGGGTGCCGCGCACCTGCAGGCCGTGCGCGGCGGCGAGGGCCGTTAGCCGCGCTTCGTCCGCCGCCAGCCCGGGCAGGCGGACGTGCACGCTGGCGCGCATGGCCGTGCCCAGGTTGCTGGGGCAGCTGGTCAGGTAGCCCAGCCGCTCGGAATGGGCGAAGGCGAGGCGGCGTTCCAGCTCGGCGAGCGCCCGCGCCAGGCGGGCGAAGACGCGCTGCAGGTCGGCGGCGGGCTCCATCGAGATGATGCGCAGCTGGTCCTCCTCGTTGACCCAGACGAGGAAGGTCTTGCCGGGGTTGTGGAAGATGCCGCGGGCGTCGGGCCAGTCGCGGTTCAGCCCCGCGGCCTCGAGGAAGCGGTCGCCCTCCTTGAAGAGAAAGTGATCGTGGATCAGCCGCTCTTTGGTGGTTTCGTCCATTTCGTAGAGCGGGTGGTAGCTCCCGGCCAGTTCGCCTGGCAGGTCTTCCAAAGCGCGCACGACCGTCGCCTCGACGATGCGACGCTCGCGCCGGGTGAGGGCGGAGCCGAAGGGAAAGCAGCAGAGGTTGCGGGCCACGCGGATGCGGGTGGAGACGACGTAGCGGCCTTCGGGGTCGGGGTTGGGGGCGTTCAGACGGGCGACCTCGAGGTCGCTTTGGTGCCGGTCTTCGGGTCCGAAGCCGTGGTAGTCGGCGATGATGGGGTCGAAGAGCGGGGCGAAGAGGGTGTAGCTCTCCTCGTCGCCGGCGTAGACGCCGACGCTGCTGTCGGGGTTGGCCAGGCCCGAAGCGACGACGTGCGCGAGCCGCACGCCGTAGCGGGTTTCTTTGTCGTTGAGTAGCCGCCACACCTCGGGGGTAAGGTGGCGGGCGAGCAGCGAGCGGCCGCTTGGTTTTGGGTAGCTCATCTTGACCTGAGTATAGGCCTACTCCAGGTCGCGGTGGGTGAACTTCTCGACCGTGTAGTAGGCGAGCCGGGTGGCGGGATCGGTATAGACGCTTGCGGGAAGCCCGGCCTTCCGGGCCAGCGAGGCCAAAAAGAGCTCGGGGTCGGGCAGCTGCTCCCAGACCTGGGGCAGGTAGGTGGCGCGGCCGCGCGGGTGCTCGAGCACCAGCCCCATTTCGGGAGTGAGCTTCCGGATCAGGTCGTCAACGCTCGCGTACGGGAGCGGCTCGGGCGGCGAGAGTACGCTCACCTCCACGTCGGTGCCCGGCCACTCGTGCGCC
>JALSMT010000016.1 GCA_026987375.1 Thermaceae bacterium
CACTAAAAATTTATAACAAAATCGAATACACTTATAAAATTGATAATAAAATTTATGGACTTAGTGATTTTAATGTTGGGTTAAATGCAAAAAAACCTTTTTTAGCTCATAAAACAAGAGGTTTTGAACTACCTTTTTTAGTTGAAAAAGATGAAATTGTTTTACATAAAAAACTATTTGATTTTTTAAAATATGTTAGAGATTTTAATAAAGAGGCAAAAGATAAAGAAAGTGGGATATATGTTTATAAAGAGAATAATAACGATGTGGCTGAGATAGTTGATTTTGATATTTTACCTTATGAAAACAAGATTATTCCAGAGTTTATTTATAGAGAATATTTATCAGAGACAAGAGATGAAAGAATTAATGATTACGAAATTTTATTTAGAAAAATTGATGAAATATTTTTTAATAATATTTTATCTTCTAATCTTTATGGAGATGTTTGGAATAAACTTCCTAATAAAATTCAAACATTAATTTATCTAACACGCGATGGAATGAAAGAAGTAAGAAAAGGTAAAATAAAGCCACTTTTTAAGATTAATAAAAAATATGCGGATGAATTTATTTTGTGGCATTTAAAAGAAAATAGATTAGAAAAAGCAAAAATGGCTTTGAATTTAAAACTATCAATTTTAGAATATGAAGGAGAGAGGATGGATATTAAGAGTAGTTTAAAAAATATTGAAGAGAAGATAGAAAATTTAGATGAGTTAAATGAAGATGAGTTTTTTATTTTAGCTGGGCAAATTATTAAATATTTGCTTGATAAAAGTAAAAAGAGTGATAAAAGAGCGGATATGATTGAGCCATTTTTAAGAGCAGGGAAAGTTAAAAAACTAAAAGAAGAAATAGAGAGCCTATTTTTTAACTACAAACACGAAATTCCTTTAAATTACAGAAAATTTAATAACGCACTTGCCTTAGTTGAGAGTTTTGAGGGTAATAAGGTTAAAAAAGATAAGCTATTAGTTGGGATTTTAGCTGATAATATCTTTTATAAAGGAAAAGAGTGAAAGAAATCTTAAAAAAAAGGCTTGAAAAAGTTAAAAATCATTATGAATACTTAAAAAAATATAAAAATTATATTGATAATCTTAAATTTGATTTTGATGAAGAAAG
>JALSMT010000017.1 GCA_026987375.1 Thermaceae bacterium
AACAAGTCTCAAAAGACGGGGATGATGACGAATCAATTTATCTGTATCTCATAACCAACGATATAGACTTAACAACCGATAAAATCCTTGAAATCTACAAAAGACGGTGGAAAATAGAGGAATATCAGGGGCTACCCCTTGAGGGTACAAATCACTCAAACAAAATCTCAAAATTAAACATTCACCTACCAAGGTAGAAACTTCTCAACTCAATCATATTTTTCTCTCTACTTGTGGCTTTGTTCGGCTTGAACAACTAAGGCTTAATTACAATATGAACCACTTCTCTATCAAAGAAAAAATTTATATTCAAGCTTTGAATACGGCTTATCAAGAGGTCGATAAATTAAAATGTGCTTAGTTAGCGTAACATGAGTTACTAAGTTGCTTAACACTTTGAGCATCTATCACATAACCTTCAATGTTTGTCATCGTTTGGGCAGAAGCAATGGCATCAGTTTGTGATAAAAGAGAAGCCGTATTTACAATGCATTGTTCTCCTGCTTTGAGATGATAAAGCGTAATATCTTCGATGCTATCTGCTTGCGTATAAAGACGCACTTCTCCTTGGGTAAGCCATAATATAGTGTCACAAATGTCACCTTGATAAAAAAGTATGGTATTTTTGGGTATAGAAATAGGTTTAATATGTTGTTCTAAAAATACAAGTGCTTCAGATTCTAATGTATTTAAAAAAGGATAAGAGGTTAGTTTCATAATGACTCCATGCTATAGTACTAAGACTATAGCATAAAAAAGTTATTTTTTATTGTTTAATTGACATCCTGTGTTGATACCAAATAGTGCGTAAGGTGGACACCATCATTGTGTCATAGTAGGAGAAATCATTAGAGGCAATAAAATTTACTCCTGCTGATTTTTAATCATCTCTATTTTCAACATCTTCTTTATCCATTACAAATCCAACAACCAAAAGCCCAATAACAAAGAGTGAAACTAAACCAATATAAATATACTCTATCATCTTAATTTTCCATTCTCTTTGGCTAACTTTTTAAATCTACTTTTCTCTTCTATGGAGCTAAAGCCATTGGCAGGAATATAGTGAAAATTTGGGTATTTATGGAGCATAATATCCTCATCTAGTGTCACTATCTCATCTA
>JALSMT010000018.1 GCA_026987375.1 Thermaceae bacterium
TAAAAGCTGAGAGAAAATTTATAAAAGATTTATTAAAATCATTATGGACAGTAAATACATTTTGCGAAACTACAATAAAAAAAATAATTAAACCTTATCTTTATAAATTAACATTTAAAGAAGCTAAAGAAAAAAGAATAAAAAAATATTTTTATATTTGTGAAAATACACTATATAGCACTCTTAATACACCTCTAAATTTTAAAGAATATTTAAATCATATTTTAGAAATAGATAATTTTGAAAAAACAGATATTTCAGTTATTAATAATTTCAAATCCAAAAAAAATTATATAACTAAAACTTTAACAAAGAAATTATTCTTTAATGCTAACATATACCCCATTTTTATGGCCTTATATAGAGCAAATAAACTTGAAAAAATAATTCCTCCATTTGAAAAAGTAAAATATTTAGCGCAATTTGATGGATATCATCAATATCCTGTAGATATACACTCAATATATACTCTTAAAGAATTAAATACAATTAAAGAATTTCATCAATTAGATGAAAAGGAAAAAGCCCTTTTAAGATTTGCTTCTTTTTTTCATGATTTAGGAAAAGGAAGAATGGAAGATCATTCAATTATAGGAGCAAAAATTGCAAAAGAATTTGCAACATCCATTAATTTTCATAATATAGAAACAATAGAAAAACTAATAAAATATCATACTTTAATGTCTAATGTTGCACAAAGAGAAGATATTTTTAATGATAAAGTTATTTTATCATTTGCCGAAATAGTTAAAGAAGAAAAATTTTTAAAATATTTATATATTTTAACAATTGCCGATATAAAAGCAGTTGGAAAAGGAATTTTTAATTCATATAAAGAGTATTTACTTAAAACTCTTTATTATAATACACTGCAAGCATTAAATAACAAAAAATTAATAGATGAAATGACTATAAGAAAGAGAAAAGAAAAAATGATTACTTCAAAAGAAGAATTTAAAAATTTACCTCTAAAATTAAGAAAAGAATTATTAACTTCTCCTTCAAATCAACTATTTTTGCAAAATTCAACTAATTCAATAATTGAACTATTAAAATGGATAAGCGATATAAAAGATTATAAAATTAAATTTGAAAATGATAAAAATTTAATTATACA
>JALSMT010000019.1 GCA_026987375.1 Thermaceae bacterium
ACTAAAAACCAGTCACTCTTCACTAATCACGATTAAGTAAAAAGTTAAAAACCAAAGGCATAAAGTATAAATCTTTTTGTAAGATGTGAAGAAGTAGAAGATTAAAGATGTAAAGAAACCAAGAACTCTTACTTTTTACCTCTTACCTATCTTACTTTTTAATTCAACCACTTATCAGCAACAACTATAAAAATAAAAAATTTCTTCATTATTCTTATTACTTAAAACTAACTCTCACTATTTACTGTCACTCTCAACTGTCACTGTAACTATCAACTGTCACTAATGTCTATTACTTCTTACCTTTTACCTATTACTTAAAAAATAACAAGTAAACTAATACACCAGTAACCAATCACTCTTCACTAATCACTAATAACCAACCAACAATAAAAAACCAACCTAATGATTTAAAAGATTAAGAACTAAAATAAATAATATAGGGGAATAAAAATAAGAAAGCAGTATTATTAAACTCTCAAGATGGCATCGACCTACTTTCCCACACCCGTAGGGGTGCAGTATCATCGGCGATGTGAGGCTTAACTTCCAGGTTCGGAATGGAGACTGGGTGTGACCCTCACTCTAACGACACCATCAAGAGAACTAAAAGCACCTTAATGCTCTTAATTCTCTTGTTTGAGAATTTAATTAACTTAATATTGTTAAGAGTCTAACTTAACCTCTAAATAAACTTATTTAGTAAGGTAGTGACCTTAGAATTAGATCAATCGCTCTATTAGTAGTAGTCAGCTAAACGCCTTTCAGCGCTTACACCTCTACCCTATCAACGTCGTAGTCTTCAACAGAGCTTCAGGGAAGGTTCATCTTGGAGTTGGCTTCCCGCTTAGATGCTTTCAGCGGTTATCTCATCCGAGCATAGCTACCCAGCGGTGCCCTTGGCAGGACAACTGGTACACCAGTGGCTCGTTCAACCCGGTCCTCTCGTACTAGGGTTAACTCTCCTCAACCTTCCAACGCCCACGGCAGATAGGGACCGAACTGTCTCACGACGTTCTGAACCCAGCTCGCGTACCGCTTTAAATGGCGAACAGCCATACCCTTGGGACCTGCTTCAGCCCCAG
>JALSMT010000020.1 GCA_026987375.1 Thermaceae bacterium
GCGGCTTTCCCCTCCAGCAGCGAGGAGGAAGGCTGGCAACTGGTAGAAGAAGAACCCGAGCCGCCCGAAAAAGCCCCCGCCCCCTGGCAGGCCCAGGCCGCCGAAGCCGCGCCCGAGCCAGAAGAGGTCATCGACGAGTTTTCCTGGGAGGCCGCGGTGGAAGGCTCCTACGAAGAGACCGCCGCAGAATCCGAGACAGCCTCAGAAGGCGGCCCTCCAGAAGAAGCCGCCGAGCCCGCGTCTTGGGTGGATGAAGAAGAAGAATTACCCGCGGACGTCGAAAGCGCCGTGGAAGCCGCGGAAGAAAGCGCTAGCGAGTACGGCGAAGGGCTCAGTGCGGCGGATGACATAGCAGCAGAGCCAGCCACCTCCGTAGCCGAAGCGGCGGCAGAAGAACCAGAGGCGCCGGAGCAGCCGCAGGAAGAACCCTGGCGCGAGCCCCAAGCGGAGGCGCCGGCGGAAACCGTCGCCGGAGAGTCAGAACCCGCCGTTTTAACAGAAGAAGACTCGGGCAGCGCGGAAGAGGCGCCGGCGGTTACGCAGACGGCTGAGCCCGCTGCCACTGCCGCCGCCGTCTTCCCCGCCGCCTATCGCCGCGCGGTTAGTCTCAGCGCGCTCGATCAAGCCCGCAAAGACCTGAGCACCGCCTGGAAACGAGAGGTTCCTACCAGCCTGCTCCTCTTCCGCGCCGTGGACCGCGCTCTGGCGGAGCTGGAAGTTCCCATCCGAGCCGTTATGGGCCGCTTCGACGGAGAAGACGTAAGCTCATTCATGGTCTACCCGGCGGAAAACCTGCGGGCGCTGTACGACAATCTGCGCCAAGCCTCCGAGCCCACCGAAGGGCTTGTAGTGATAGACCTAGCAGAAAGCCCGTACGCCGAAGTGCTATTACCGGAAAAGGTTATGGTCAGCCTCGGCTACGCCGGCATGCCTGCAGATACCGGCCTCTTGTCGGTGAGCGGCGAGCTGCCCACCGACCGCACCCGCTTCCTCGAGCGCGTGGCCTTCTACCTGGAACGGCCCATCCTGCTGGCCTGAGCGCCTCACCCGGACTCCCGCCCCCGGCCCTGCGGCCGGGGGTTT
>JALSMT010000021.1 GCA_026987375.1 Thermaceae bacterium
CCAACTGCTTCCGGTCGGACGATTCTTTTACACCGCTGCCCCGGACCTGGAACCCCACGGCCGCAAGAAGCCCCAGGATGAGAAGCGCCACTGCGAGTTTGATCGGCGATGCGGCTGGCTTTATCACCTCTGCCCCCCTTCCAGCGCCTCGCACCCCTGGGTTTCGCTGTCGAGCTCGTCGCAGGGGACGAGGGGCGTGCCGCAGTTTTGTGCAGGGCGAAAGAGGAAACCTCTACTTTTCATAGCACGCTGCACGTCTTTCTGAAGCGGTGTTTGGCCGGTAGCGGAGACCTCGATCGTACCGCCGGTCGCGACCCAGAGGACCCACACTCCCAGAAAACCCTTGGGTTGTGGTTGCGCAAGGAAAACGGAGGCTCCTAAGCGCATCTAGCGTAATTGTATCAAATACACGCACAGCACCCGCAGCTATTCCGTACGTTGGGCGTCTGGGTGCAGCGTAGCGGCCGCCGGCGCTTGCTGCCGCGGGGGTTAGGTTTCCAGAACCAGCTTTGGCTCGAAGCGCAGGTAGTCGGCCGCGACCAGGTGCAGGGGGATGCCCTTCCAGTTCGTGAGCAGCCAGGTGTTCTCGGCTCCGTGCAGGTGGCCGTAAACGACGGCGTCGGGCTTCCAGCGCTCGATCAGGTCGGTGAAGCCGGTGGGGCTGCCGTCGGGGCCGGTGGGGGGGAAGTGTAGAGCAATTATTAGGTGGTCGTATTCCTTGTTTTTCAAGCTATGCATACTGAGGCGCAGCCTTTCTACCTCGCGACGGTAAATTTTCTCGTCTTTAGAGGAATACTCTGGGTTTCCCGGCGCCAACCAGCCGCGAGTGCCGGCTACGGCGACGCCGCCGAATACCAGACTGTCGTTTTGCAGGGCGTAAACGCCCTGCGGCAGTGCGGCCCGCAGGCGGCTGATGGAGGGCCACCAATAGTCGTGGTTGCCGCGTAAGAGTATTTTTGTTCCGGGGAGACTGGCTATCGCCTCTAGATCGGGCAACGCTTCTTCGAGCCTCATGGCCCAGGAGATGTCTCCGGCCACTATTACCAAGTCTTCCGGGCGCACCACCCGCCGCCAGCCCTCAAAAAAGGCTTCGGGGTGACCCCGCCAAGCGGGACCAAAAACGTCCATGGGCTTGGGGTTCTGACTGGAGAGGTGAGGGTCGGCGATGGCGAAGACACGCACGGGATACAGTATAGCCGCGTATGCTAAAGGTGGTGAGGAGGAGGCCATACAACGAGGCGCAAGCCACCGAATACGCCCTTAGACTTTTGGCTGCGCGGATGTACGCCGCGCGAGAGCTGAGAGAGAAGCTGGAGAAGGTGAGTGATAGCAGCATAGCCGCGAAGGTGGTGGAAAAGTTGCTCGATTGGGGCTACCTCAACGACGCCGAGTTCGCCGAGATGTTTGTTCGTAGCCGCAGCGGCCGCTGGGGGCGAGGGCGCTTACGTTACGAGCTGGCGAGGCGCGGGGTTGCGGCCGAGCTGATAGAAATAGCCATGCAAGAAAGCGCCGCAGACGAGGAGTCACGGGCGCTGGCGCTGTTGCGCAAATACGCCTGGAGGCACAAAGGCGACAAGGGCAAGATGGTGCGGTTTTTACAGGGTCGCGGTTTTGCTCTTTCCGACGCCATAGCCGCCGCCGAGTCGCTAATAAAGTTGCAGCGAGAAGACGACAGCGGGTAGAAAGGAAACATGCCGAGAGTTGAAGCCGAAATAACTATTCCCAAGCCAGCGGCGGAGGTGTACGCGGCCGCCAAAGACCTGGAAGGACTGGCGCCCTACTTAAAAGACGTCAAGGAGCTAAAGGTTATCGAGCAGACTCCAGAACGCTCCAAGACGATGTATCTGGCCGTCGCTATGGGCAAGAAGGTGCAGTGGACAGAGACTGAAGAATGGAATGACGCCGAGCTGCGCAACCGTTTTTACAGTGATGAGGGCGACTTCGACAAATACGAAGGTAGCTGGGTCTTCACACCGCAGGGGGAGAGCGCCACCAAGGTAAAGCTGACGCTCGACTACCAACTAAACCTGCCGATGTTCGGCGCTCTCTTGCAAAAGCTAGTCAAGAAGCTGATGCAAGAGAATATCGAGGGTTTTTTGCAGGGCCTCAAAGACCGCTGCTTGGCCTGAGACGTGCTAAGATTAGCCATGCTCGAGAGACGGAGATGTCGGCGCTAGGACGCGCTCCTTGGAATCCGTCAAAAGGCAGGTCGCGGTTGATTGGAGGTAGAGATGCCTTTCGTGTTGTATGACACGATGCAGAGAAAAAAAGTCGAGTTCCAGCCGGCTAAACCGCCCCACGTCGGCGTTTACGTTTGCGGTCCTACCGTCTATTCTGACGCGCACTTGGGACATGGCCGCGCGGCGGTGGTATACGACGTGCTGCGGCGCTGGCTGCTGCACGAGGGGTACAAGGTTCGCTTCGTTTCCAACGTCACCGACGTGGGACACCTGACGGACGACGCCGACGATGGGGAAGACAAAATCCAGAAAAGGGCGGTTCTGGAAAGGCTCGAGCCCATGGAGGTGGCCGACAAGTACTTCTGGCGCTACTTCGAGGACACCGACGCCCTCAACGTCGCCAAACCCAGCATCACTCCCCGCGCCAGCGGCCACATCATCGAGCAGATCGAGCTGACCAAGGAACTTTTGCAGCGCGGTTACGCCTACGAGATTAACGGCTCGGTCTACTTTCGCGCCGCCAAGTGGCCCGACTACGGCAAGCTGTCGGGCCGCAGGCTCGAGGACCAGCAGGCGGGGGCGCGCGTCGAGGTGCGCGGCGAAAAGGAAGACCCGCGCGACTGGGCGCTGTGGAAAAAGGCGGAACCGGAGCACATCATGCGCTGGCCCAGCCCCTGGGGCGAGGGCTACCCGGGCTGGCACATCGAGTGCTCGGCGATGAGTCTTAAATACCTGGGCGAGGGCTTTGACATCCATGCCGGCGGTATAGACTTGCAGTTTCCCCACCACGAGTGCGAGATAGCCCAGGCCGAAGCTGCGGGACACGAGTTCGCTCGCTATTGGATGCACCACAACCACGTGCTTTTGAACGGCGAGAAGATGTCAAAAAGTACGGGCAACTTCATTACCCTGCGCGAGCTGCTGAATCAATACGAGCCTATGGTGGTGCGTTTTTACCTGTTGCAGAGCCACTACCGCAGCGTTCTTGACATGACTCAGTCCGGGCTGGAGGCGGCGGCCAAAGCGTATTACCGCCTGCTGGAGAGCTACCGGAGGCTGAAAGCCCTACAGCCGGCGGGAGGTAAAAGCGAGACTTTGCAAGCGGCCATCGCAGAGTTGCAAGAAGACTTTTATGCCGCCATGAACAACGACCTGGGCACTCCGGAGGCCATAGCGGCTATTTTCAAATTTCTCCCCTCGCTAAACAAAGCCTTGGAGCAAGGCGAAGCCGGCGAAACCTTGGCTAGAGCGCGGGAGGTCATGGAAAGGCTGGGTGAAGGTGTGTTGGGTATCTTCCCGGAACGCGTCTTGGCCTCAAATGTCAGCGGCCCGCTGCTGCGCGGTCTGGTTGAGCTGCTATTGCAGCTACGGCAAGAGGCGCGTCAAAGGCGCGACTACCAGTCGGCCGACAGCATTAGGGAGAGGCTGACGCAGCTAGGCGTCGTGGTGGAGGATACGCCTAGGGGAACACAATGGAGGTTGCCACAAGCCTCTTTAGCAGGAGGGAAGGAGTAATCGAGATCATTCAGAGGCGATAGCCAAGCTGCGACAAAGACCCAAAGGCGGGTAGCGATGTAAAGAATACCGGCGGGCCCGCATTGCCAGGTAAAGCGGGATGGCGGTGGCGGCGGCTAGTCGTCGCGGCCCATGCCTAGAATGGCGGCGTACTGCAGTATGTAGACCACGCTCATGGCGAGGGCGGCGACGTAGGTCAGGGCGGCGACCGTAAGAACCTGCCTGGCCGCAGGCAGCTCGGCCGCGGAGAGGAGGTTGAACTTCTTCAGGTTGGCGAGCGCTCTAGCGCTGGCGTTGAACTCTACGGGCAAGGTTACCAGCTGAAAGAGGGCCGCGGCGCCAAAGAGATACAAGCCGATAGTAGCTAGGCCCGTCAAGTGCATCATCAATCCGATAATGAAGAGCCAAGGACCAAAGTTGCTTCCTATTTGCGCCGCGGGGACCAGCTGAGAGCGCACTCTCATCGGAACGTAGTTCTCGGCGTCTTGTAGGGCGTGCCCCACCTCGTGAGCCGCCACCGCCAGGGCGGCTAATGAATTCGACGAATAGTTTCCCTCCGAGAGGCGGACCACCTTGCCGCGAGGGTCGTAGTGGTCGGTAAGTACGCCGCGAATGGGTTCTACCTGGACGTTAGCGAGACCATAGCGGTCGAGAATTTCCCGGGCGGTTTCGGCGCCGCTGAGACCGCGCGAGTTGGGCACGCGGCCATATTTGGCGTAGGTGCTCTTCAGCCAGCCCTGTATGAGCATCGTGGCCAAGAAAACTAGCAAAATAAGCCAAGTGTAAGGACCAAACAAAAGCATGGCTACATGATAACAGATAAAATTAGAAGCTGGAGATAGCAGCAGCGGAAGTGCTTGCTGTTAGGATTCCAGTGGGTGAGACTTAAGGCTAAAACGCAGCGCCGTACGCTCCTCGTTGTCAAGCTCCAGCTTGACGAATGCGGGTTTGACGGTAAGGTCAAGGTTATCGGGGGTGATGTAGCCTCGGGCGATGGCGATAGCCTTCACGGCCTGGTTGACGGCGGAAGGGCCGATGGCCTGTACTTCTACCTCGCCTTGCGAGCGAAGAAGGGCGGCAATCGCACCGGCTACGGAGTTAGGGCGGGATTTGGCAGATACGCGCAACGTTTCCACAGACGACCTCCGGATAGCAGTTATTTCTAACATGTATACTATCTGCAGGCTAAATAAAAGTCAATAGCAAGAGACGTCTTGTCGGCGCTTTTATTTGACTAACTAAAGATTTCACGATATGATTAGGGCCAAGCGCTGCGTATAAATATGCAGCGTATCCCCACAAGCAGGCGTTGTATGGAAAGAAAGAAATGGACAAGCTATACCCCAAAACACTAAGAGAGCACGACGCTTGCGGGATAGGCTTCGTAGCCGACTCTAGCGGCAAGCGCAGCCACAGGGTGCTATTGCTGGCGATCCAGGCGCTGGCGCGCATGGCGCACCGCGGCGCCGTCGCCGATGACGGACTGACCAGCGACGGGGTGGGTTTGCTGACGCAGATACCTTACCCGCTGTTTAAGCGAGAGCTGGTGGCTGCGGGAATAGCCCCGCGTAAACCAAGAGACATAGCGGTTGGGATGTTCTTTCTGCCCCGCAAGGCCGAGGATCGAGACGGCGCCAAGAAAATTATAGAAAGCGAGCTCGAAAGACTCGGCATAACGGTGACGCTGTGGAGAGCCGTACCAACGAAACCTGAGGTACTGGGCAAACGCGCCAAAGAAGTCGAGCCGGCCGTCTGGCAGGCTGTGATGATAAAGCCTCAGCGCTTCGCCGAAGACGCCTTTGAACGCTCTCTCTACCTAGCGCGCAGAAGAATAGAGAAGGTCTGGCGTGGGTCCGATGGCGAGGCTTACGTGGTCTCGATGTCCTCGCGCACCCTGGTATACAAGGGCCTCATGCTGGCGCGCGACCTAGACTCTTACTACCCCGACCTGGCGGACCCTTACTATCAGACCAGCCTGGCGCTATTTCACCAGAGATATTCCACAAATACCTTCCCGGCCTGGCGCCTGGCTCAGCCCTTCAGGTACCTGGCGCAAAACGGTGAGATAAACACCCTGCAAGGCAACGTCAACTGGATGAAGGCGCGGGAGCCCGAGCTAATCAGCCACTACTGGGGCAAAGAGCTTGAAGACCTAAAGCCGGTCCTCGACGAAAACGGCAGTGATTCGGCGATACTGGACAACGTTTTGGAATTGCTGGTGCAAAGCGGGCGCGACCCGCTGCACGCCGCGATGATGTTGATCCCCGAGGCTTACGAAAACGTGGCAGATATAGACCCCAAGGTAAGGGCGTTTTTTGAGTACCACGCATCCCTCACGGAGCCCTGGGACGGCCCCGCGGCGCTGGTATATTCCGATGGGCGCTACGCCGCTGCTTCTCTCGACCGCAACGGTCTCAGGCCGCTGCGCTACTGGATCGCTAAAGACGGACTGGTGGTGCTCGGCTCGGAGACGGGCATAGTTGATATGCCAAGCGAGGAAATAGCGGAAAAGGGCCGTCTCGGGCCGGGGCATGTATTCGCAGTTGATACTGAAAAAAAGGAAATTCTCCGCAACGACGAGATAAAAAGAAAGTACGCCGCCAAAAGGCCCTATGCAGTCTGGGTAAGGCGCAACAGAACCTATCCGCCGGCGACCAAAAACCTCCTGTACGAGGGCGCCGCGCTGCCCAAGGACGACGAATTCGTGCGCCTGCAGAAGGCTTTTGGATACAGCCAGGAAGACATAAGCCGTTACCTGGCGCCAATGAGCCGCTTGGCCAGAGAGCCCATAGGCTCCATGGGAGACGACACTCCGCTGGCAGCGTTATCCGCGATGCCGCAACAGCTTTACCGCTACTTCCGGCAGAGGTTCGCGCAGGTAACAAATCCCCCTATAGACCCGCTGCGTGAGGACATGGTCATGTCGTTGCGCAGCCTGGTGGGGCCGCGGATGAGCTTTCTTGAGGAGCAGGAGGGCGCAGCCCATCAGATGGAGTTCGAATCGCCTGTAATAACCGCCGACCAGCTCGAGTGGATATACAACAACGACGACGGCTGGTACCGGCCTTACCGGGTGCGCACCCGCTTTCCTTCGTACGCCGGCCCCGACGGCATGAAGCGCGCCCTGGACGGGGTGATAGACGAAGCAAAGGCGGCGGTGGCGCAAGGCTACAACGTCCTCATACTCAGCGATCGCGGCGTCGGTCCCGAGTGGGTGCCCATACCTACACCGCTGGTGCTGGGCGGGGTGCACCACGCTTTGATAAGGTCTGGGCGTCGCATGAGGGTTTCGCTGGTGGTCGAGACCGGCGAGGTCAGGCTGGATCACCACGTTGCGGTGCTGCTGGGTTACGGCGCCGACCTCGTCTACCCGTACGTGGCCCTGGCCAGCGTGCGCGACCTGGTAGAGCGCGACCCGCGAGGGCGGGCGCCCATATCGCTGCGGCAGGCGTTGCTCAACTACCAGCAGGCGCTAGAAAAGGGCCTTCGCAAGATAATGGCGAAGATGGGCATATCTACCATCGCCAGCTACCGCGGCGCCCAGATATTCGAGATAATCGGCTTGGCTAAAGAGGTGGTCGATAGATACTTTACGGGAACATTGTCACGATTCGAGGCCGTAGACCTGGATAGGATCGCCTTGGACGCACTTAAAATTCACGAGGACGCCTATTCTGGCGAACCGCGCCTTCCCGACAGGGGCGAGTTGCGCTTCCGCAAAAAGGGCGAGTATCACGCTTTCAACCCCACGGTTTTCAAATCCTTGCACAAAGCGGTACGCAACAAGGACAGGCAGAGCTATCAGGATTACGCCAAGGCGGTCAACGAGCGTCCGCCTCTAGCCGTCAGGGACATGCTGGCCTGGAAGACCAGCAAAGAGCCTTTGCCTCTCGAAGAGGTGGAGCCTATCGAGTCGATCATCAGCAGGTTCAGAGTGCAGGCTATGAGTTTTGGCGCAATATCGAGGGAGGCGCACGAGGCGCTTGCTATCGCTGCTAACAAGGCTGGAGCCATGAGCGCCTCCGGCGAGGGCGGAGAGGACCCTCTGCGTTACCACCCCTATAAGACCGACAGGCCAGACCTGACCCACTCGCAGTGGCACCCGCGGGCGGGAGACTGGGGCAACAGCCAAGTCAAACAGGTCGCCTCGGGCAGGTTTGGCGTGAACCCGGCGTACCTGGTCAGCGCCAGCGAGCTGGAGATAAAGATGGCGCAGGGCTCAAAGCCCGGTGAAGGAGGGCAAATTCCCGGCTTTAAAGTCAACCAGGAGATAGCGCGGGTGCGCGGTGCGACTCCCGGCGTCACCCTGATATCGCCGCCGCCGCATCACGACATTTACTCGATAGAAGACCTGGCGCAGCTGATCTACGACCTCAAGCGCGTCAATAAAACAGCCCGCGTAGGGGTCAAACTTGTCAGTGAGATAGGGATCGGCACAATAGCCGCCGGAGTAGCCAAGGGCTACGCCGACAGGGTGCTGATATCGGGCGCAGACGGAGGCACGGGGGCCTCTCCCCTTGGCTCTGTGAAGTATGCCGGCAGCCCCTGGGAACTAGGACTGGCGGAGACGCACCGCGTACTGCTAGATAACGGTTTACGCGAGCGAGTGACGCTGCAGGTAGACGGCGGCCTGAAAACTGGGCGCGACGTTGTCCTGGCGGCGTTACTAGGCGCCGAAGAGTTCGGCTTCGGCACCGCGGCGCTGGTGGCGGTCGGCTGCGTCATGGCCAGACAGTGCCACTTAAACACCTGTCCGGTGGGCGTCGCCACTCAGAACGAAGAACTGCGCCGCCGCTTCCCCGGCGCTCCCGAGCACGCTCTGCAGTTCTTCGCCTATGTGGCGGAAGAAGTGCGCCAGATCCTGGCGTCGATGGGGGCGCGCAGCCTCGACGAGATAATTGGTAAAAGCGAATTGTTGCAGCGCCGACAAATAAAGCTCCCGCGCACCAGCGATGTAGCCATTGACTGGCTATTACAGCCCAGCCGCTCCTGGCGGCCGCCTGGAGAAAAATCCCGTTCCGAGCGGCCGGAGGACGCGCCTCTTCTGGACGACGAAGTCTACCGTACGTTTGAGCCGTCGCTGAAAGACAAAAAACCTCGCTTTGCCAAGTTCATTATCAGCAACCGCGAAAGAACCGTGGGTGCACGCATTAGTGGAGAGATCGCCCGTTTTCACGGCGCCGAAGGCTTACCGCCGGGTACGGTGAAGGCCCTCTTCGAAGGCGTGGCCGGACAGAGCTTTGCGGCCTTCATGAGTCCGGGGATGTACTTTGAACTCGTCGGCGAGGCGCAGGACTACCTTGGAAAAGGTATTGCAGGCGGGGTGTTGGTGGTAAGGCCCAGAGAAGGGGCGGAAGAAGCGCATCTAATAGCGGGCAATACCGTCTTATACGGGGCTACGGGCGGAAGCGTCTATATCGCCGGCAGCGTTGGTGAACGTTTCGCCGTACGCAATTCCGGAGCGCGGGTCGTAGTGGAGGGCGTTGGAGAGCACGCCTGCGAGTACATGACGGGCGGACTGGTAGTGGTGCTGGGGCGCACCGGACGCAACTTCGCCGCCGGCATGACGGGCGGCGTAGCGTACGTATACGATCCAGAAAGCCGCTTCCCGGAAAAATATAATCCTTCCCTGGTCACGATAGCACGACTCAGTCACGGTGTTGACCAAGAGTTGCTAAAGACCATGCTCGAGCGACACCTGTCAGCCAGCCGCAGCAGCGCGGCCGCTGCAATACTCAAAGACTGGCGGCATCAGCAAGGCCTTTTCTGGAAGGTGTCTCCCAGCGCCTTGCCCCCCGGGTATGGCGAGGGAGACGTGGAAAAGATGTTACTAGAAAGTTTACGGGCCGAGTCGGTGCTCGAAGGCGCTGGGCAAAAGCTTGCCGCCGCCGGCGAGGACGACTAGGATAAGCAGGGTATGTACACTCTCCCCATAGACCAGATATTGCAGCGCGTAGGCATACAAAGCCGACACGTTCGTACGTTGCAACGGCTGGCGCCGGTAATGCGCCCCCTAGCATATGAGATGGCGCTGGCGTTCTACGACTACCTGGGGAGAGACCCCCGCGCTGCAACTGGTCTGTGGGACGACCCGCAAAGAGTCGAACGCCTCTACGCCGCCTTCGAAGACTGGTATCGCGAAATCTTTGCCGCCGATTACGACGAAGCTTACGCGGAAAAACGCTGGCGCATAGGCTTAATGCACGCCCGCCTGGGGGTGCACACCTCGACGTTGATACCGGCGGTGGGGCACGTGCATACCCTGGCCAGCGAGCACATCCTCTCAGCGCTCAGGCCCAGCGAGGCCGCCGACTCCTTAGAGTCGTTTACCAAGGCGCTGGCCTTAGATACGGCGTTGCTGGCCGAGAGCTACGAAGTAGCCACGGTAAAAGGCATCGACGCCGGCGCCGATTGGCGTGCCGCCGCCAGGCGCGGAGCCGAGATAATACTCGCCGAATCAACCGCCCGCTTGGCCTTTATCAGGGGTAGATGAGGCGATTCTTCCTACCACCAGCGATATTTCCTTGTCCCCAAAGGTAAATACGTAGATTAGCGTCGCAGCTCCCTTTTTCTGCCATACCTGAATAAGGCGGCCGTCGGAGTCGCTCTTTTCGAAGGTTAGTTGGTAGCCCGCGCCTTGCCTGGTATAGCCAGCGATGAAATTAAGGGTGGTGGCTTGCTTGTCGGCGCCGGCGACCATGATCTTGTAGCAGGCGTGTTCGGGTACGGTCTCGGGCGCTTTGGCGTCCATTTTGTGCGCCAGCGAGAAAGCCGCAGTAGCGGCTTCGTCACAGGCTGCACCGAATTCCTGCAACGTCGGTGCAGGCCAAACGACCCTAACGTCATAACCCAGCACGGTGACGGGCACGCTCTTGTTGGCGGCCCCCTGAGCCCAAGCAAAAGACAAAACCGCGGCCAGCAGCAAGAATATTCTTTTCATAAGTAAAGACTACCTCACTCTCTTGAGTAACTACTGAAAGTCAGCGTCCCTGGAAGCGTGGTTTGCGACCCTCCAAGAAGGCCGCGAGTCCTTCCTGGTGATCGCGGCTTCCCCCGGCTATTCCCTGCAGCTCGGCTTCTAGCGCAACGGCCTCTTCCAGAGTAGTTGCGCGGTTGCTGTTGAGTGCGCGTTTGACCAAGCCATAGACTAGCGTGGGTCCGTTGGCTATTTCAGTTGACCAGCGAATTAGCGTTTCTTCAAACTCGTCGTCGGAGACGAGGCGGTTGGCGAGACCGAGCTCGAGCGCCTGCACCGCGTTTATCTCTGGTGAAAGAGCCAGCAGTTCAAAGGCCTTGCCCATGCCTACAAGTCTCGGCAATGTAGCGGTAATACCAGTATCTGGCGCCAGGCCGATGCGGGCGAAAGCGGTAATGAATGAGGCCGAATAAGACAGCAGGCGTAAGTCGGCGGCCAGCGCCAACGACATGCCCGCGCCCGCGGCGACGCCGTGAACGCCGGCGATTACCGGTTTCTCCAGCCTGCGAATCTGCAGAAAAACCTCATTGTAAAGCTCCAGGTGCTTTTCGTAGTCCAGTTTTCCCGCCGAGGCTTCTTTGAGGTCCTGCCCGGCGCAAAAGGCGCGCCCCATACCCTTAATGACAACGGCGCGCACGTCTGGGGCGTCCGCCTCGTGGAGGGCGGAAGAAAGGGCGGACAAGAGATCTCTATTTATGGCGTTTAGGAAATCAGGCCTGTTAAGGGTGATAAAGAAAACGCCCCCTTCTTTGTTGGTAATCAGCGGCTCCATTTTCACCTCAAAGTAGCGACCGCGGGCCTTTCCCGCGGTCGCTACTGCCAAAAAACTAAAGAATACCGAGCTCGTTTACTTTGTCTACCAGCGCCTTGACGTGTTGGGCGCTATCCCTAAGCGCCGTTAGCTCGCTTTCAGAGAGGGGCAGCTGCCAGATCTTCTCGATGCCGTTCTTGCCAAGAACGGCGGGCACTCCCACGAATAGACCGGAAATGCCGTACTCGCCGTTCAGGTGCGCCGCTACGGGAAGAATGCGCTTCTCGTCTTTTATTATCGCCTTGGCCATTTCAAAGGCCCCGGCGGAGGGGGCGTAGTACGCGGAACCTGTCTTGAGAAGCCCCACGATTTCGGCTCCGCCCTTGCGGGTGCGTTCAACGATTGCTTCGATTTGCTCGGCGGGCATCACGTCCGGCAAAGGCGCGCCGCCGACCCAGGTAAAGCGTGGCAGGGGCACCATAGTATCGCCGTGCCCTCCAAGGACGATGCCCTGGACGTCTTTTACGCTGACGCCGAGCGCCGAGGCGATGAAGTAGCGGTAGCGGGCCGAGTCGAGAACACCGGCCATACCCATGATTTTGTTTTTGGGAACCTGGGTAATCTCGCTTATTACGTAGGTGATGGCGTCGAGAGGGTTGGCGACCTGAATAATAAAGGCGTCGGCAGCGTACTTCTTGATATTGCCAGCGATGGAAGCGGCGATTTTACTGTTGATCTCTACAAGATCGTCGCGGCTCATTCCTGGTTTACGTGGAACTCCCGCTGTCGTGATGACTATGTCGGAACCGGCTATATCGGCGTAATCGTTCGTTCCGCTGATGGTAACGTCGTTGAGCACGACCGGTCTGGATTCTGAGAGGTCGAGGGTCTTCCCCTGGGGCATGCCTTCGACGATGTCCACCAGCAACACGTCAGCGAGGGCCGCTTCTGCGATACGCATCGCCAAGGTAGAGCCTACGTGCCCTCCTCCGATGACGCTTACTTTAGGACGTCCTGTTATTGCCATAGCGTTACCTCCACAACAATTTTACCCCCATCGGGCTTCACAAAGCGGGACATCTACAACGTCTGAAAACTCTATTATTAAGCCATGGCAAAGGTCAGCCGATACTACGACGTTAAAAGAGACAAAAACGGCAAGAGATACCTGGAAGTCTACGTCAGCGGCTTCCTGCTGCAACGCATCCCCTTGCTAAACAAGAGCACGGCCTTTACGAAAGAAGAAAGAAAGCTTTTGCAGCTAGAGGGCTTGCTGCCGGCGCACGTCTCGAACCTGGAGGAGCAAAAGGAACGGGTATACAGGCGCTATCGCCTGCAGGATAACGACCTCGAAAAGCATATTTACCTGCGCAACCTGCAAGACCGCAACGAGGTTCTCTATTACGCCATACTCGAAGACCACCTGGAAGAAATGCTACCGATAATCTACACGCCAACGGTTGGCGAGGCGGTCAGGTTCTTTTCGCATATTTATCGCCTACCTAGAGGGCTGGCTTTGTCTCACGAGAACATCGCCGAAGCGGAACAGGCTTTCGAGAACGTGCCGCTAGAGGACGTAAGGCTGGTGGTAGCTACCGACTCGTCCGCGATTCTGGGCATAGGAGATCAGGGATTCGGCGGCATGGCCATCTCGATAGGCAAACTCTCCATATATACGGCCGCTGGCGGCGTGGCCCCAGACAAAACCTTGCCCATCGAGTTGGACGTCGGAACGGATAGGGACGACCTCCTTCAAGATCCGCTTTACCTGGGGGTGCGCCATCGCCGCTTGGGCGGAGAGCCTTACTACCAGTTCATGGATAAGTTTGTAAAGGCCTTTAAGAAGAGGTACCCCAAGGCAATATTGCAGTGGGAAGACTTTTCCAAAGAAGCAGCCTTTACCTTGCTGAACCGCTATCGTAAAGAATTGCCATCGTTCAACGACGACATCCAAGGAACGGGCGCGGTAGCCTGGGCGGGTATCCTGAGCGCGATGAAGCTAAAGAAAGCCAGCGTCAAAGAGCAAAAATACCTGGTGTACGGCGCCGGCGCAGGCGGCGCGGGGGTCGCCGGCGCGTTAGTAGAGGGGCTCAAGCACGAGGGCCTTAGCGCCGAAGAGGCTCTTAGGAGAGTCTACGTTTTAGACTCGAAGGGCCTGCTCCTTAGCGACAGGCCCATGGAAGAGTACAAGCGCCCCTTCGCTCACGAGCCCAAGTGGATAGAAGGCTGGAGTTTTAGCGGCAAAGCGCCGGGTTTGATAGACGTGATAAAGAACGCCGGCATTAGCGTATTGCTTGGTTTGTCTGGCCGCGCCGGCGCGTTTAACGAGCCGGTAGTCAAGGCGGTGCTGGCAAACGACCCCCGTCCGGTTATCTTCCCACTTTCAAACCCCACCAGTTCTTCTGAGGCGTTGCCGGAGGACATTATCAATTGGACCGACGGCCAGGCAATAGTAGCCACCGGCAGCCCCTTTGACCCGGTGGTGTACAAGGGCAAAACATACCCCATAGGCCAAGGCAACAACTCGTTCATCTTCCCCGGCTTGGGTTTTGGCTCGATACTAGCCCACGTCAGCGAGATAACCGATGGCATGGTGCTGGCCGCTTCTTACGCGCTGGCTGATTTCGTTAGCGAAGAAAACCTAGAAGCCGGTATGGTTTACCCGCAGATAAAAGAAATGCGTGAGGCCAGTATACAAGTGGCCGCAAGAGTTATAGCGGAGGCGGTAAAAGATGGCGTGGCGAAAACTCGCCGCTTCGAGGATTTAGACGTTTACGACATTGCTGATTACGTTAGGCGCCACGCCTGGGAGCCGAAATATCTACCATTTGTTCGGGGCTAGAGTCTGTTTACTCCAAGTAATGTCCGGGTGTTGCCCGGGCATTACTTTAATTTGCTCTTCTAAAGAGGGCTGCAAAAGTGGCAGAAAATTCTTTATAATAACAGTGTAAGGGATTTTGATGGAGGCAACTTATGAGCAATGATCGCCCCGTGTACGTCATCTCGATCGCCGCCGAGCT
>JALSMT010000022.1 GCA_026987375.1 Thermaceae bacterium
GACGACTAACGCAAGAGCTGGGCGTTAATCTGGCCGGGGTAGAGGAGATTATGAGCCTCAGGCGGAAGCTCGAGTCCTTACAAGAAAAATACGAGGCCGAAGCCGGGAGGTTGCGCATTGAGCTTATGCGCAAGGTGCAGTCGCTTTCTGCTAACGACGATAAAGAAGACTTGGGGTCGTAGACTGGGGGCATGGATAATCCACTCGATCAGCTCTTTGAACTGTTGCGCATACCATCGATTTCGGCAGATCCCCAGCACAAGGACGACATAGGAAGGGCGGCTGACTGGCTGGCGGATAAGCTAGCGAAGGCCGGGTTCTCTTCAGAAGTAATCGACACCAAGGGCCATCCACTGGTTTTCGCCGAGAGAATTGTCGCCGCGCAGGCCCCAACCGTACTCATATACGGCCACTATGACGTGCAGCCGGCCGAGCCGCTGGCGCTGTGGAGTACGCCGCCGTTTGAGCCGACTATCCGCGATGGCAAAATTTACGCCCGCGGCGCCTCGGACGACAAGGGACAGATATTTGCTCACGTGGCCGCAGTATCGCAGCTCAAGGACGCGCTGCCGGTAAACGTCAAATTCATCATCGAGGGAGAAGAAGAGGTAGGCAGTCCCAGCTTAGTGCCCTTCGTTGAGGCGCATAGAGAAAAACTCAAAGCCGACGTGGTTCTAGTGTCGGACTCGCCCATGTTTGCGCCAGGGCTGCCAACGCTGACGTACGGTTTACGAGGTTTGGCCTATATGGAGGTGAGGTTACGCGGCCTGGGTCGCGACGTCCACTCGGGTGCTTACGGCGGCGCCGTTCCCAACGCTGCTCACGCGGCTTCTTGGATGATTGCGCGTTTAAAGGATGAGATGGGCTGGATACGAATCCCCGGCTTTTACGACGACGTAATCCCAATATCCCCTCAAGAAAGGGAAATGTGGGCTAAGCTGCCATTCGCTGAAAGCGAATATCTCGCCGAGACCGGCGCTACGGCCGCCCCGGGAGAACCAGGCTACGGCATCCTGGAAAGGCGCTGGGCGCGGCCGACACTCGACGTTAACGGCATTGGCTCTGGCTATCAGGGAGAGGGTTCCAAAACGGTCATCGCCGCAGAGGCGTTCTTCAAGTTCTCCATGAGGCTGGTGCCCGATCAGCAGCCACAGAAAATTGCCGAGATAACTGAGAAGTACTTGCGCGAGATACTACCCCCGGGATACCAGATGGAAATAATACGCCACCACGGTGGCGATCCGGTCGTCATTCCGCTAGAGACTCCCGTGGTCAAGGCGGCGGCCGAGGCTCTAAAAGAGGCCTGGGGTAAGGAGACGGTATTCACCAGAGAGGGAGGTTCTATTCCCATAGTCTCCGACTTTATGCGGGTTCTGCAAGCGCCGGTGGTGCTGATGGGTTTCGGCCTGGAAAGCGACAACCTGCACGCTCCCAACGAGAAGTTCGACGTCATCAACTTCGAAAAAGGAATAGAAGCAAGCAAGAACTTCTTGCGCAAACTTCCGCAATACGTATAGGAGGAGAACAGGTGATTATCACTACCACGCATAGCATAGAAGGAAAAAAGATAGTCAAGTATCTCGGTATAGCCAACGGTGAGGTAATTAGCGGCGCCGACTTTGTTAAGGACGTCATGGCTTCGTTCCGCGATTTTTTCGGCGGGCGCAGCGGCGCTTACGAATCGGAGTTGAGCAAAGCTCGCGAGGCGGCGCTACAGGAAATGGCGGAACGAGCGAAACGAATGGGAGCAAACGCCGTAGTAGGCGTAGACCTAGATTATGAGACCCTGCGGCAGGGGATGTTAATGGTGATGGCTAGCGGCACGGCCGTGCTAGTAGAGGAGGTTTAACGTGAGGGTAGAGAAAGGAAAGCTCGGTAGCGTTTTTTACGGCGGTCACCTGATCGATGGAGACGAGGTAATACAAGGTCCTCTATTCGAAAGCCGCAATATGGCTGATAAGAGCGATCTGGTGGGGGTATTTCCCGAAGGTTCTCCCGAGCTGGTAAGAAGGGCGGCGAGTGCGGCGAAAAAGGCCTTTGCGGAATGGTCGGCCACGCCGGCGCCAATCCGCGGACAGGTGCTGTTTTCTTTCGCTAAAATACTGGAGCGCGAGAAAGAAACATTGAGCCGCCTGATGGTGCGCGAGGTGGGCAAGACGCTCAAGGAGGCGCGCGGCGACGTGCAAGAGGCCATAGACACTGCGGTCTTCTTCGCTAGCGAGGGCCGCCGCCTCTACGGCCAAACGGTGCCGAGCGAACTAAAGAACAAAGACCTGTCTACCTACCGTAAGCCGCTAGGCGTGGTGGGAATGATCACCGCCGGCAACTTCCCCATCGCCGTGCCCAGCTGGAAGCTGGTACCGGCGGTGCTCACCGGTAATACCGTCGTCTGGAAGCCCTCGGACGACTCGCCAGTGCTTTCTTACATTCTGGTCAAGCTCTTTGAAGAAGCGGGGTTGCCCGCCGGAGTCATCAATGTGGTATTCGGCGGCGGCGCCGGGAGTACCGGCGAGTGGTTGGTTAACGCCATAGACGAAGGCCTGCTGGACAAGTTCGCTTTTACCGGCAGCACCAAGGTAGGGCGCATTATTGGAGAGAAGGCCGGCCGGGCGCTGATTAAAGCGACGTTGGAACTGGGGGGTAAGAGCCCGCTGGTAGTAATGCGCGACGCCGACTTGGAAAACGCCGTTACCGGCGCCTGGTGGAGCGCCTTCGCCACCGGCGGCCAACGTTGCACCAGCGCAGGTAACATAATTGTGGACGCCCCTATCTACGATGAATTCAAGGAGCGCTTTCTGGCCAAGGTCAAGAGTACGATCATCGGCGACCCCCTCGCCTATGAGAACGTTCACTACGGCCCTTTCTTTAACGAGAGGCTTTTTAAACGCTGGCTGGAGCATTACGAATGGGGTGAAGCCGACGGGGCCAGGCTTCTCCTGGGAAAGGGCCGCATTACGAGCGACAACCCTTACCCCAACTTCAAGGGCGACCCCGACCAAGGCCTCTTCGGCCACCCCACCGTTTGGGAAGCAGAGCGGGGAATGAAGCAGACACGCGAAGAGATATTCGGCCCCACGATAAACATCATCAAGGTAGACGGCATTGACGACGCTATCGAGACCGCAAACGACCATCCCTATGGACTTTCCAGCGCCATCTACACCAACCACCGCCTCTGGGCGTACCGCTTCAAAAACGAAATCCAGGCGGGCATGGTAAACATCAACAACACCACCGTAGGCGCAGAGGCGCACATGCCCTTCGGCGGAACCCGCGCCAGTGGCAACGGCGCTCGTGAGAGCGGAATCTGGGTTATTGAGGAATATACCGAGTGGCGCGCGGTCAACGACGAGTTTTCCGGTAAGCTGCAGCTGGCGCAGATGGATACGGCGTATACCGCCCCTAGGAAACCGGAAAACTGGAAGGAACTATTGGGACTGTAACGGTAGGGAGCGCCGCCAATAAGCGGGGGCAACCCCCGCTTATTGCTTTGCCGGGGAGGCGCTGCTACTGCCTGGGATCGCGCTTGCGATCGTAAAAGATATAGTCGCTATAAATAGGCACCTCAAAGTAGGCCTTGCCCAGTGAGGCTTCGTCGCCCTCCAGACGGCCGTCGAGGTTGAGGTCGCGGTAGCCGTAGCCGAAACGGTAAGGCCTGGAGGAGTTTTCGTAGGTGCCCTTGGCGGTAGTCAGCTTTTCAACGTCAAAAAAGCGCGCCACCAGATGGCCCATGCTGTAATATTCGACGACGCCGTGGTCAAAACCAAAGGTAGTGCCGACGGTGCGGCCGATCAGGTTCATTCTTTCGGGTGAGAAGAGGTAGCGAAAGGCCAAGAAGCCCGCCAGGACGAGGAAAAGAATCAACAATATAATGACTGCGAGTCTGCGAAACATGCCCTAGTATAAGCTGCTTATATGGACGCTGAGACATACGACGCAGTAGTAATAGGAGCCGGCATCGTGGGGGCGGCGGTGACATTTAGACTGGCGCAGCGCGGGCTGCACGTGCTGGTGCTGGAGGCCGCCAAAGCGCCGGCCAGCGGCTCTACCGCAAAGAGCGCGGCGGGAGTGAGGGTGCAGTTCTCCGAGGCCGTCAATGTGAGGCTCAGTTGGCGCAGCATCAGGGAGTATAGCCAGTTTGAAAGCCTCTACGGTTTGGCGAGCGGCTATAAGGCGATCGGTTACCTCTTTTTGGTGGATGCGGAAAACGCCGAATACTACCACAAGGCGCTGGAGACCCAAAGACGACTGGGAGCGCCCGTCAAGAAGCTTTCCGCCGCCGAAGCGCAATCCCTCGTGAAATTCGATGTTACTGGCGTAACACTGGCGACTTGGGGCGAGATTGACGGCATAATTGATCCTCATCAGGTAACTATGGGCTACTTGCAGATGGCTAAAAGACTCGGCGCCAGAGTGTTGACTGATACGGCAATGATGGCTGCGGAAAGAAGGGGCGGAGCCTGGGTTTTACAAACGCCCGCCGGCAAGGTGGAAAGCCCGCTGGTGATAAACGCCGCCGGGGCGTGGGCGGGCGAGGTGGCCGCTCGGGCGGGGTTTGAGTTGCCGGTGCAGCCGGTGCGGAGAATGGTGTACATGACAGCGCCAACGCAGCTGGCGAACGGATTGCCGCTGGTCGTCGACGTCGCCAGCGGCTTCTATCTACGAGGCGAGCAGCAGAGAATTCTTTTTGGCCGTTCAAATCACTCAGAGCAGCCGGGGTTTACCGAAGGCATGGACTGGCAGTGGCTCGAGCCCACTCTTGAAGTAGGACTGGCGAGATTCCCTTGGCTGCAGCAGACCAGGCTCGATCGAAGGGCTAGTTGGTGGGGCTATTATGCCGTAACGCCCGATAACAATCCCATACTGGGGAGGATGCCGGGCCAGGACGGTTGGATAAACGCAGTCGGCTTTAGCGGCCACGGCGTGCAGCAAGCGGCGGCGGTAGGCCAAGTCATAGCCGAAGAGGCAGTCGAAGGAAGGGCGCAGACGGTAGACATAGATGAACTAAGAATGGATAGATTCAATAAGGGAATATATGTACAAGAACATAATATAGTGTAAATAATCACAATAATAGAGATTTACTACGCCGTGGGCAAATTTCGGCCACGTCCTCTACGGGCCTATAAATAAGCCGCCAGTGCGTCGGGGGGCGAGAAGCCGCCGCTCGCATCCTGATAGTTCTCGATGATTGCAGCCATAACCCTGGGGAATGCTAAGCCTGAGCCGTTGAGAGTGTGAACGAGGCGGGGTTTGGCGTCGCCTTTTCTGTAGCGCGTCTTGAGACGGCGAGCTTGGTAGTCCTCCATGTTGGAAATGCTGCTCACCTCGAGCCACTTCTGCTGCCCCGCGCTCCAGACTTCGAGGTCGTACTTCTTAGCCTGGGTAAAGCCCATGTCGGCGGTGCACATCAAGAGCCGCCGGTAGGGGAGGCCCAGTAGCTCGAGCAGCTCCTCGGCTTGCCGGGTGAGCTTTTCCAGCCAGTCGTAGCTCTCCTCGGGACGGCTGAAGACGACCATTTCCACCTTGTCGAACTGGTGCAGACGGTTGAGACCGCGCACGTCCTTGCCGTAGCTGCCGGCTTCGACGCGGAAGTTGGGGGTGTAGGCGGTGTACTTGAGGGGCAGCCGTTCGGCCTCGAGGATCTCGCCCGCGTGCAGGTTGGTGACCGGCACCTCGGAGGTGGGGATCAGGTAGTAGCCGCCCGAGACCTGGTACATCATGCCTTCCTTGTCGGGGATCTGGCCGGTGCCGAAGGCGGCCTGCTCCCGCACCAAGAGCGGCGGACGCACCTCCACGAAGCCGCGGGCGCTGTGGAAGTCGAGAAAAAGATTTTCCAGCGCCCGAACCAGGCGCGCTCCTTGGCCTACGTAAAAGGGGAACCCCGAACCAGAAACCTTGGCGCCGCGTTCGAAATCGATTATTCCCAAGCGCCCCGCTATGTCCCAATGGGGCTTTGGCTCGAAGTCAAAAGAAGGTTTCTCGCCCCACTCCTTAACGACCACGTTATCGGCCTCGCTCTCGCCTGGAGGCGCCGACGGGTGGGGCAGATTAGGAATCTGCGGCAGAATGCGCTGGATGCTAAGCGCCAAATCCTTTTCCTCCGCCTCCAGCTTTTTCAAGTAGCCGGCCAGATCCGCCGATTTAGCCAGCAGGTCAGCGGCGTCCTGGCCGTGAGCCTTGGCGCGCCCTACCTCCTTGGCAAGCTTTTTTTGGCGGCTGCGCAAAGACTCTATTTCGCTTAGCAGGCGACGGCGGCGCTCGTCTAGGTCTATAAGCTCGTCTACCAAGGGCAGGGCGTCAAACTCACGTTTCTTGCGGATGCCATCTTTTACCAAGTCCGGGTTCTCGCGAATAAACTTGATATCTAGCATCAGCGGCCCTCCTCGACGACGCGCGGAAGTTTGAAAAAGCCTTCTTCGCGTTCGGGGGCCATGGCGAGGGCTTGCTCTTGGGGCAGGCTGGCGCCGGATGCGTCTTGGCGCAGGGTGTTCTCGCTGGAAATGGGCCTTACCATCTCACTAACGTTTTCTAGGTCTAGCTCTTTGATGCGTTCAAAATACCCGAGTATGGAGTGCAGCTCAGGGATTATGCGAGAGGTCTCAGCCTCCGAAAGTTCCAGTCGGCTAAGATGCGCCAGATGTCTTACCAGGTCAGGGGTAACTTCCATGAGGCTAGCTTAGCACTTTGGCCAGCAGCCAAAAAAGTGGCGCGATAAATATTGAGGGTAAAAAAGAGGCCACCCGGATTCGCGACAATTTGAGTAGATTTATGCCAAGGCCGATAATCATCAGACCGCCAACGCCGGTTACCAGAAGAACCCGCGGGTCGCCCGCCGGGTCGGGTAAAACGCTGGCCGCGCTGGCGGCCAAAAGAGAGAGGCCGCCCTGGTAGAGCAGCACGACCAGAGCGCTGAATGTGACGCCTACGCCAAAACTGGCGGAGAGAGCCAGGGCCGAGAGGCCGTCGAGGGTAGCTTTAACGAAGAGCAGGTTGGGGTCCCCCAAAAGGCCGTTGTTGATGGAGCCTATGAGGGTCATCGGGCCGATGCAGAAAAGCAGACTCGCGGCGACAAAGCCTTCGGTAAAACCGCCGGCGCCGCCGACGCTCCTTTTTAGTAGGTCTCCCATAGCTTCCAGGCGCTCTTCGAGGCCCAAATACTCGCCTAAAAGCCCGCCGAGGACGAGGGAGAGCAGGCCCAGCACCACGCCGCTGACGGCCCCCGCGGCGGCCTTTTGCATAGCCGAGGCCATGGTAAACCCGATAAACAGGGTAACAAGGCCCACCCCCTGAACTATCGCCAGTTGCATTCTCTCGGGCAGGCGGTTCTTTAGTAATAGGCCAAGCAAAGAGCCCGCCAAGACCGTCGCTACGTTGACGACGGTTCCGTCTAGTTTCGCCCAGAGAGAGAGGTCCATTGGCGTATTTTAAGCGATAATCACCCGCGACTCGATCCCTTAATTAGCCGTATGAGGTAAAAGGCGGCCACGAGAAGATATAGAGCTGCGCCTACCAAGAATGGCGCTTTGTGGCCGATAAGCTGCCAGCTATAGCCGCCGATGACGGGACCAAGGGCAAAACCCAGCCCCTCAAAGGTCATCAGCGCCCCCCAGGAACTGGCTTTGTACTCGTCGGGGAGCGTACGTGAAATGAGACCTCCCCAGGCGGGTATCAGGATAGCCTGGACCGCGCCGGCAAAAACGGCCATCAACACCAAGCCTAAAAGAGAAGCAATCTGTGAGAAAGCGAAAAGGGCGCCCCCGGCCAGGCTGAGAGCCAGCACGAAAATGCGGAACGGCTCACTTTTATCAACCAGCTTCCCAAACGGAGAAATCAAAGAAAACTCAGCGACGCCGCCGGCGACCATCGCCAGGATTAGGTCGCGAGTGCTAAAGCCGAGCTGGTCCAGGTAAGGGTAGAGAATAGGCGTCAAAAGCCCCAACGCCAGCATTTGCATTAGCGCTCCCGGAGCCAGCAAAACCAAGAGACGCCAGGGAAAGTTTCCTGTCCGCTGTTGCGGGGCGACGTTGCGGGCGAAAAACAGTAAAGCGCCGGCGAGGGCAAGGACCACCAACAAGACCAGGACAAAAGTGAGCGACGCCGCCGCCAGGCGCGCCGAGACCCCGTACAAGTAGCCGGTGAGCAGCACTCCTGCGCCGATGAAAGGGGCCACCAGGGTAAAGGTGAATCCTATGGCGCGGCCGTCTTCGTTATCGTTGGCGGCCCTGCTGGAAAAGGTCATCAGCGTAGGCCAGAAGGCAGAAACGGCTGCGCCGTTCAGCAGAGCGGCGGCGAGTATGAGAAATGGATTACCCGCAAAGATAATGAGCAGAGCGCTCAAAAACGCCAGCAGCGCCGCCGGCGGCAGTAAGCGCGCCGCTCCGTAGCGCTCGCTAAGGTGCCCAGCGGGCGAGCGCAACAGGGTATCGGCTAAGTATTGCAGCGTGGCCGCCAGGCCGACGACGCCCAGGCCCAGGTCCTTGCCGTGCAACTGCGGAAGATACGCGGTAAAAATGCCGGTTCTGACGTACTCCGCTAGGCCGACTAGGCTAGCCAGCAAAAAAAGCGGCAGTAACTCAGCACGCCTCCAGGGCAGATGTTCTAGCAAACGGTTAAACAAGACGGGCCCCCAAAGCAGGGTTGCGGTGGTAGACAAGGAAACGCACGAACACTATTCTAACGAAGCGCGGAGCGTCAGGCGGCTCTGCATGTATATGGAGAATATGCAAGACAAAGACTACCAGGGTTACATGCTGGCCGGCCTCCCCCAGGTGGCGCGGGCGTATATATGGGCGCGGCGCGGCGGACCGTCAATTCTGTTAGCGCCCCGGGAGCGAATGCCGCTATACCGCGACGTGGGAGTATTTGGCGCGGCGGCTTGGTTCAATCCGGGAATAGAACAGTACGGCGTCGCTGAGAAGGTAGCTTTCGACTACGAGGAGGCTAGCCGCGAGCTGCCGGCAAGCCCCGATGAATGGCGGCTGGTTCTGCAACGCGGAAAAACGTATAAACGGCAAGATTTGTTAGAAAAGCTGCACGCTCTGGGCTACGAGCGCGAAGAGACGTATCAGGTCAAAGGCGAAACTGTAATCATAGGAGACGTTAGGGCTGAGTTTTTTGGCGAAGAGATCGAGTCTCTCTTCGTAGCGGGGAAACCGCAGGAAAGCGCCATAATAAACGCGCGAAAGCCGCTGCGCGACGCGGAAAAGACTCCGGCTCTAAAGCTGTTCGGCGGTCCCGTTTTTATCGACACGCCGGTAACGCTGCCGCAAGAGTTGTGGCCTCTCCTCGAAGAGCGGGAGCTGATAACGTTTGGCGTCGGCGGCCCCACGTTGCCGAGCGCGAAAAGTAGCCTCATACCTTTGCCGCCGTATCACGCAAGACTGAAGCAATTTAAAAAAGACGTCGTTGAATGGCTGAAGAAGGGTTGGCGCGTAGCACTCGTTTACGAGCACGACAAGACGCGCCAGTACATCATTGAAAACTATCTGCAGGACGTGGAATACCGCCTCGGCGGAACGCTCTCTGAAAAGAGCGGCCTGCAGCTGCTGCCGGGCCGTTTCGCCGGCGGTTTTCTTGACGAAGAAAATAGACTGGTGTTGCTTACGGAACAGTTGCTCTTCTCTTTCGGCGGAGCTTGGGGGAGCCGTTCCAAGGTGTTCTCCTCCGCTAAGCGCCCGCAGGATCCGGGAGCTCTCACGGCTGGCGACTACCTGATACACCCCGAACACGGTATAGGGCTTTTTCGGGGGATAGTCAGCCGTGAGGCGCTCGGCGCGGTGCGAGATTACCTAGAGCTACGCTACGCCGGCGAAGGCCGTTTGTTCGTTCCGGTGGAGCAGCTGTATTTGCTAAGGCGCCACCCCGCGACCTCTGACGAGCCCCCAAAATTGTCGAGTCTGGGAAAGAAAGCCTGGCAGAAGGCCAAGGAGAAAGCCCAGGCGGACGCCGAGGCCTTGGCGCAAAAGCTACTGGTTTTACACGCCAAGAGAAGAGCTACAAAAGGGAAAGCTTATCCAGCTATTCCGGAGTGGGACAGCCTGATAGTAGATACGTTCCCGCACAAACTAACAGAGGACCAAAAAAGGGCTCTGCAAGACACCCTGCGTGATCTCGAGTCGCCGGCGCCAATGGACCGCTTGATAAGCGGAGACGTAGGTTTTGGCAAGACCGAGATTGCCCTCAGGGCCGCCCACCGCGTGGTCGGCCACGGAGCTCAGGTCGTCTACCTGACGCCGACGACGCTGCTGGCGGAGCAGCATTATCAGACGTTCAAAGAGCGCTACCGCGAGCTGCCGGTGGAGGTGGCAATGCTCTCGCGGTTCACGCCCGAGGCCAGGGCGCGCGAGGCGCTGAGGGGCTTGGCGGAGGGAAAGGTCGATATAGTAATAGGAACGCACCGCCTGCTGGGTGAGGCGGTAGAGGTTAAGCGGCTGGGATTACTGATAGTAGACGAGGAGCACCGCTTTGGCGTCGCGCAAAAAGAGCGCATAAAAGAAATGGCCGCCAACGTGGACGTACTAATGCTTTCCGCTACCCCCATACCTCGCACGCTTTATCAGGCCTTAGTGGGCCTTAAAGACGTATCCAGCATTCAGACCCCGCCGCCGGGCAGGAAACCGATAAATACTCTTGTGGCTCCGTACGATAACCAGCTGGTGCGCCAGGCGGTGCTCTACGAGCTGCAGCGGGGCGGGAAGACGTTTTACGTACACGACCGCATTAGCAGCATAGAGGCTCGAGCCAGGCACCTTCAGCGCTTGTTGCCGGAGGCGCGGATCGCGGTGGTGCACGGCCAGATGCCCGATAGGGATATCGAAGAGGTAATGTCGCACTTCGCGCGCGGAGCCTTCGACGTGCTGGTGGCCACCACGATAGTCGAATCGGGATTGGACATCCCCGAGGTAAATACGATAGTTATCGAGAGGGCCGACAAACTTGGGCTGGCCAGTCTCTACCAGCTGAGGGGAAGAGTGGGCAGGCGCTCGCAAGAAGCCTACGCCTACTTATTGCACCCCCGTAAGTTGAGCGAAGCGGCCGAAAGGAGGCTGGCGGCGCTCGAAGACCTGACCGACCTGGGCAGCGGTCACAGGCTGGCGGAAAAGGACATGCAGATTCGCGGAGTAGGCAACATTCTTGGTCCAGAGCAGCACGGGCACATACAAGCGGTCAGTTTCGAGGTTTATACCGAGCTGCTGGCGCAGGCGGTCAAAAAGCTGCAGGGTAAGGAAGAACCCGATCTGCGCAGGGTCAGTATAGACCTAGCCGTCAGCGCCAGGCTGACGCCGCAGTACATCAGAGACGCAGCAGAGCGCAGCCGTGTCTACGGCAAACTGGCCGAGGCCGGCAGAATAGCAGACTTGGTCAGGCTCGAGCGCAGCCTCAAAAACAGCTACGGCGCGATGCCGCAAGAAGTCGCAAACTTATTCGCGCTTTCGCGGCTGAGGATAGTAGCGGAGCAGAGGGGGGTCCTTTCAATCAGCGAAGACGAGCAGTACGTTCAGCTCGTCCTCGCCAAGTGGCCTATTGAGTACGACGCCAAAGGGATGCGGCAACTGGGGGTGCCGGTAGAAGAAACCCGCTACCCTCCAGGGCTGCGCTTCCCCAAGAGACGTCTCGCGCCTGAGCAGTATATAGATACAGCTATGCACGTTATATATCAGTTGGGATAATCATCACATAACAAACATCGCAAAAATACGACCGGTATAAGTAATATATAATTTAAAGACGATGGTAATAATCCTCGGGCATGAAAATCTCGACCTAGACGCCTTAGGTTCCATGGTGCTGGCCAGATATCTCCACCCCGGCGCTAGGCTGGTACGCGTCGGCGGATTCGACAGCAGGATACAGAAAGTGCTCGACGATTACGGCGATAAGCTAGAGATACTCGACGAGGACGAAGTGGAGCCGCAGCAAGTCAGCAGCCTGGTAGTTTGCGATACTTCCAGCGCCTCTAGGCTCGGTAAGTTCTCGCTATTAGTAGGCAAGGCGCCAGTAACGGTCTATGACCACCACACATACGGCAAAAACAGCATTCCAGCAGTCGCGGGTTCGCTGCGCGAAACTGGGGCTACGGTCACGGTACTGGTGGGCCTGCTCCGGGAAAGAGGCATTGGCATTGGGGCCGAAGAGGCCACACTGGCCTACGCCGGGCTGTACGAAGATACAGGTGGATTCAGCTATCCGGGCACCAGCGCAGATGACCTGCGGGCCGCGGCCTGGCTCCTGGAAAACGGAGCAAACCTTTTGCGGGTCAACGATTGGTTGCAGACGGCGCAAGCGGGCGCCTCGCCTCATGAATTGCAGAGGCTGCTAGAGGGCGCGACGGTTGAAGAGGTGTCGGGCTACAGTGTCGCTTTACTGAAGATATCTAAAGCTGACTACTCTTATTCACTAGCACCGCTAGCTGGCGAACTGCTAAAAATCTCAGCGGCAGACGCAGCATTCGTTTTACTCGAGCAGGAAGGACAAACTTTGATAATCGCCCGTAGTAAGAAACGTCTGGATGTCGGCAGGATATTGCAAGGCGCCTACGGTGGCGGAGGCCACGCCGCCGCAGCCTTCGCCCGTGCTGAGGCGGGAGTAGACGAGGTCGCCGCGAGCCTGCTCGCGCAAATACGCAATAGCTCTCCAGCGATACGGCTATTCGACGTAATGACGAAGCCTATCGTAGGTCTCGCCCCAGACACGACGGCGCAAGAGGCGCTGGCGCAGATGCGCAGGCTTGGCTATGGGGCAATGCCCGTGCTGGACGAAAACGAGCACGTTGTAGGCGTAGTAAGGCGCCGCGATCTGGAAAGGGCCGTTCGTTACGGCATGGGTACCGGTGCGGTAAAATCGCTGGCCTCGACGGCTAAGACCTTGCCCAGGAACGCTCCGCTGGCTGCGGCCAAAAGGGCCTTGAAGGAGGGAGCGGGAAAAGTGGTAATCGTCGACCAGGCGGGCAGGGCGGTTGGAATATTCACGCGCACCGACCTGTACCGCTTGCCGCAAAAGCCCGAAAGCGACACCCCCGAAACAATCTGGCGCGGTCTGCCGCAGGGAGTCAGAGAGGTGCTCGAGGCCATACCAGAAATTACCCCAGAGGGTAGCGTATACCTAGTCGGCGGATCGATAAGAGACGCTTTGCTTGGCGAATCGAGCCCGGACGTTGACTTGGTAGTCGAAGGCCTAGCCCCTGCGCTTCTAGCTAAGGAGCTTACCTTGCGGTTCGGCGGCTCCTATTCGCAGCACTATGCCTTCGCAACGGCTCACGCCGCTCTCGAGAGCGGCATAGAGGTGGACATAGCTACCGCGCGAGAAGAAGAATACCGCGAGCCGGGAGCGCTCCCGCAAGTGCGCGAGAGCAGCCTGGCGCGAGACCTGGCAAGGCGGGATTTTAGCGTAAATGCGATGGCCATGAGGCTGACGCCAGAACCGCGGCTGCTAATAGATCCCTTCGGCGGGCTCGACGACTTACCAGCTAAGCTGTTGCGGCCGCTACATCCCTTAAGCTTTCTGGAGGATCCCAGCCGCATCATCAGGGGCGTCAGGCTACAGGCGAGACTTGGTTTCGTTTTTCACGAAGAGGCCGAGAGGCAGCTACGCGAGGCTCTGTCCCGCCCAATAACGGCACAGTCGGCGCGGCGGCTAGGGCGCGAATTAAGGCTGTTGCTGGCCGAGCCGAATCCCTTGCGTGCGCTAAGAATCGCCGATAGATACCAGCTGCTTGAAAAGCTATACGGCCTAAAAGTTGCAGCAGAGACCTGGCAGGCGCTCGAGCGTCTGCAGTCGCTAAGGCCAGCCAAAAGGGTAGAGCCCGAATCGTATGGCTTACTTCTGCTCAGCAGTTCCCAAGACGCCGAGGCCTTGCTGCAAGATTACTCCTTACCGAGACGCTGGTTGCAGGGGCTGGAAGTTGTGAGAAAGCCGCCGCAGGATATCGACAAAGTGCGGGCGCTAGGCAAGCCGATAATAGACGCGGTAGCGGCGCTGCACCCGCAGCTGGCCGAGCCGCTTTCTCGCCCGCAACAGCGTCTGATGGGACGCGACCTACTGGCTATGGGGATGAAGCCCGGACCCCGCGTTGGCGAGGTGCTGCGACGACTGCGGCAGGCGCGGCAAAGCGGGGAAGTCAGTAATTATGATGAAGAGCTCACACTTGCGCGTAGACTGATTGATGAATATGGGACTACTAACCTACCTTAGCCAACCGCTAGTATTCCTGGTGGCGTTCGCCGCTTCAGCCTTCGGGCTAGTTGTACACAACCTCGTTCAGGCGTGGGCGGCTGATTACTACAAAGACTCGCTGCCGCGGCGCATGGGTTTTCTGACGCTGGACGCCAAGACCCACCTCGACCCGTTAGGACTGTTGTTCTTGGCAATTTTCGGTTTTGGTTGGCCAAAAAGCGTACCTTTCAGGCTCAGCGGCCGCAAGGGTTTGATAGTTTCCATGCTGGGGCCTGTGGGTTTTTTGCTAACGGCGTTCGTATACCTCGTGCTGGCCGCACTGCTGCCAAACAATTTCGGGCTGGGGCAGATAGCTCTCGGGCTACAGGTCTCGGCCAGCGTAATGGTGCTGGAGGCGGCGGTATTCTTGTTTCCAGTGCCGCCGCTGGACGGCGCTAGGGCGGTCTACGCCGCCGGCAGCTACCAGGCGCGCAGGTTTATGGATCAGTTGGCGTCTTACGGGACGCTTGGCTTCGTGTTGATTTTCTTGGTTTTGAGCTATACGGGCGTCCTTGGGGCTGTTCAGAGCGGCCTGCTGGGTCTGCTAGCAACGGCTTTGCGCACGATAGGACTGTGATAAGAATATGCTGATAAGTCTTCTCCTGAAAGAACCACTCACGTTTCTGATACTCGCCAGCGTCCTGGTAATATCCTTAGTCTTACACGAGCTGGGGCACGGGTTCGCGGCTTACCTTTTCGGAGACGATACCGCCAAACGCGCTGGCAGGCTCACTTTGAACCCACTTGCGCACCTGGACCCTTTAGGCGCTTTGCTACTACTATTTGCGGGTGTAGGCTGGGCGAGGCCCGTGCCAATATCAGTAGCCAAGCTGCGGCCTGCGAGGCTGGGATTGTTGGCGGTGTCAGTAGCGGGGATACTAATAAACCTGACGTTGGCTACGGTATTCGGGTTGCTGTTATACCGGCTTTACGCAGGCGACCCTCAGACCGTTTACTACGCTTTGGTGAAGAACAATCCTCATGGCGCTTTGGGCGTCGCTGCGATAGTCTTTTTTTACGCCGGCGTAATAAACCTCATTTTGGCGCTCTTCAACCTCGTGCCCGTACCCCCGCTAGACGGATCGCGGATCCTCTTATCAGCGCTCCCCAAGAAGTATCAGCCTCTCGTCTGGAAGCTGGACAGATACGCAATGTACACCTTTTTGCTCATCGTCGCAGACCTTCGCCTTAACGGGCCCATTTCTAGAATGCTAGACTACGCGCAGACGATCTATCTGGGAATGATATTCGGGGGCTAAGGGGCCGTAGTGCGCGCCCTACGGCCCCTTAGCCGCTAAGCTTGAGCTTTGCGAAGCCAAAAGCGCACGGAGCCGTCGTCTTTATCCTCGATGAGAGTCTCGTAGCCGCCGCCAAAAGCGCCATCCTCCAGCTTTAACGCCAGCGTTTCTTCGGCAATGCGACGAGAGTGTTTTTCGAGCGCCTTTTTGAAGTTGCCGGTAGCCTGGTAGGTGACGAAAATCCGATCGGCAACGTGTAAGTCCATTTCCTTACGAGTCTGTTGCAACTTGCGAATCAACTCGCGCGACAGGCCCTCGAGATAAAGTTCATCGTCGTACCTGGTATCGAGCGCCGCGAGGTAACCGTCTTTTTCCAGCGCGAAGTAACCCTCAGGCGCAAGTGCTTCTACGATTACTTCACTGGGAAGCAGCCGGAATTCGCCAAGTTCTATCTCCTCATTAGCGCGTACGCGCCGCGCGACCTCTGAGGGATCAGCTTTTAGCAAGGCTTCCCGCACGCGAGGCAGGTCTTTACCGTATTTTCGACCTAAGATAGGCAGATTAGGCTTGATGCGGTAGCTAAGCAGGGGCTCGTCAGGAGATATGACACGCACCTTTTTGACGTTAAGCTCATCCGCCAGCTCACCTGCGAAATGCGAAAGGCCTGCCCTGGCTTCTGTGGTCGGGGCCGTGACCAGTAACTCAGGCAAAGGAATTCTCGTTTTGACGCCAGACTTGGCCCGAGCGGACCTGGCTAGGCCGACCACATGGATCACTGCGTCCATCCAGCCCACCAGTTTTTCATCGCTATAGGCGGCGTCGCTCGTAGGCCAGGAAGATAGATGAACCGAGTCGGGGGCCTCCTTTGCAACAGACCTTACCAGGTTTTGGTAGAGCGACTCGGCAAAGAAAGGCGTAAAGGGGGCGCTCAGGTGCACAACCGTGTTAAGCGCCTGCCACAGGGTAGCGTAGGCGGATTCGCGGTCTAGCTCGTCCTCGTTTTTCCAGAAACGCCTTCTGTTCCTGCGTACGTACCATTGGGACAACTCTTCTACCACAAAGCTCCTCAGAGCCCTGGCGGAACCGGTGGGATCATAGTCCTCGAGCCTGGCGGTCACCTCTTCGATTAGCTTCTGAAGTCTCGCGAGTAGCCAGCGGTCCATCTCCGGCCGCGAAGACAGGGCAGGAGGGCTCAGCAGGGAAGGCCTGTCGAGATTGGCATAGGTTACAAAGAACTTATACGTATTCCACAGGGTCAGGAAATAGTCACGGACAACGTCGCGGACAAGATTTGGGCCAAAGCGGCGGTTAGCCTCGGGAGGGGCGGAAACATAAACGTACCAGCGCAGTGCGTCGGCGCCGAACTCCGCGATTATCTCCCAAGGATTCACCACGTTGCCACGCGACTTGGACATCTTGAGACCGGATTCGTCCAGCATCAGGCCGTGACAGATGACGTTCTTGAAGGCGACGGAATCGAAAAGCATCGTTCCCAGCTGGTGCAAGCTGTTGAACCAGCCCCTGGTCTGGTCGATGCCCTCAGAGATAAAGTCCGCCGGAAAACTTCTTTCGAAGACGTCGTGGTTATCGAAGGGGTAGTGATGTTGCGCAAAAGGCATGGCGCCGGAGTCATACCAGACGTCGATAACGTAAGGCACGCGCCTCATCTCGCCGCCGCATTTTTCGCACTTGAGGGTAATAGCATCAACGTGCGGTCTGTGCGGGTCGAAGTCTGCGGGCAGGTCTTTGCCCCAACGCTCTGCGAGCTCGCTATAGCTGCCGATGAGAGCTTGATCGCCGCATTCCTGGCAGGTCCATATTGGCAACGGAGTTCCCCAATAACGGTTTCTGCTCAGCGCCCAGTCGACCAGGTTGTTCAACCAGTCGCCGTAGCGGCCATGCTTGATGTGCTGCGGCACCCAGTTAATCTCTTCATTGAGCTGCAAAAGGCGGTCCTTGAAGGCGGTGTTCTTGATGAACCAAGTTTCCGTGGCGTAGTACATCAAAGGCGTTTTGCAGCGCCAGCAGTGAGGGTAGTTGTGCAGGTAGTCTTCTCGCCTGAATAGCAGTCCGCGATCTCGTAAGTCACGCACGATTTCCTTGTTAGCGTCGCGAAAAAAGACTCCCTGCCAAGGTCCCACGGTCAGCTTGCCGTCTTCGTCTACGGTAAGTATCAACGGTAAGTCGTATTTACGCGCAATCTCCATGTCTTCGGCGCCGAAGGCGGGAGCTTGGTGAACGATGCCGGTGCCGTCATCTTTGGTAACATAATCGGCCAAGACGGTGTACCAAGCTTTTTTGGGGGGGGTGACGAAGCGATAGGGGGGTTCGTAGTCCAGTCCCTCCAGCTCTCTTCCGGGCCACGATTTTATAATTTCGGCCTCTTCGCCGAGCAAAGAACGGCCCAAGCTTGTTTCGAGTATGAGAACTTCCCCGTCCGCCCTAAAGGCGCTGTAGTCGAAGTCTGGGTTGAGCGCGGCGGCGGCGTTGCCAGGCAAAGTCCATGGCGTGGTGGTCCAGACCAACATGCTCACGCGCTCATTTTCCAAGCCGATAGCCGCGGCGTTCTTTAAGGTAAACCTTACGTATACGGAGGGGTCGGTGATTTCCGCGTATCCTTGCGCTACTTCGTGGCTGGAAAGCGGTGTGCCGCAACGTGGGCAATAGGGCACGACTTTGTAGTCACGATAAAGCAGGTCTTTTTCCCAGAGCTTCTTGAGGCTCCACCATACCGATTCTATATAGCTGGAGTCCAGCGTGCGGTAGGCGTTATCAAGGTCAACCCAGTAGGCAATGCGCTCGGAAAACCTACGCCATTCGCTTTCGTATTCAAAAACCGAATTACGACAAGCCTCGTTGAACTTCTCGATACCGTAAGCTTCAATCTCGTGCTTGTGCTTGAGACCAAGCTTTTTCTCCACCTCTAGCTCCACGGGCAGGCCGTGGGTATCCCAACCGCCTTTGCGCGGTACGTGAAAACCCTGCATGAGCTTGAATCGTGGAAAAAGGTCCTTATAACTGCGGGCCTGGGCGTGGTGCACACCAGGTCTGCCGTTGGCAGTGGGCGGCCCCTCGTAAAAGTTGAACTGCTCAGATCCGGAGTTGTGCGCAAAACTGCGTTCGATGATGTGGTGCTTTCTCCAAAACTCCAGTACGGACTCTTCGAGCTCGGGGAAACTCTTGTCTTCGACCGGTTTAAAGATCGTCTCGTCTGCCATGACCACCTCCAAAAAATAGCGCGCCAAGAGGCGCGCGCGGACGAAGCAAGCGCTCCGCGGTACCACCGCGCTTCGGGAGAAGACCTCAGGAAGTTCGTGGATTCCAAACAGCGGCCAACGGACTGTTCGTCAGCCGGGGGCCACAAAACATGGGCCGTTCTCCCGCTCTCTATTGCGCTGTAACGGGCGCACCCGTCAGGGTCTACTCAGCAATTACAAGCCTTTCTTCCTGCGGCTCCAGGGTGATGGCTGTTTGCGCCCGTTTACCGCCTCGCACCGTCGCGGCTCGCTGTAAAACGGTGCACAAGTGCCGTCCCTATCGTTGCCTTTACACCGCCGCCGGGCTGGGTTATAATCCAGCCTCGGAAGGCAAGCGGCTTGCCGTAATCCTACAAAAAGCACGACTGCTAATCAACTTGAAGTCTCGACTCGAATCAGCTAAAATAGCCCAAGCGACCAGAGAGGTAGTTTCCAACAAAAAAAGAGGTAGGTTATGAAGCTATACATAGATACTGCGGACTTACGGGAAATCAATGAAATATACGGTTATGGAGTATTGCAGGGGGTAACGACCAACCCCAGCCTGGTGGCCAAGGCGCTAACCTCCGCCGGAGAAACATTTTCCTCAGAGGACGCTTTCTATGCGCGCTTTAAAGAGGTCATCAAGCAGATTGCCACACTGGTTAAGGCGCCAGTATCTGCGGAGGTTCTATCCAGCAAGGCCGAAGATATGTATAAAGAGGCCAAAGAACTGGCTGCAATAGACGAAAACGTGGTTATAAAGCTGCCCATGAACGAAGAAGGCTTGCAGACATGTAGTAAGCTGGCTACGGACGGAATAGCGGTAAACATGACGCTCGTATTCTCAGCGAATCAGGCGCTACTTGCCGCGCGAGCGGGCGCAAAATACATAAGCCCTTTCATTGGCAGAATAGACGACACCGGCGCAGACGGCATGCAGCTTATCAGGGACATCCGCGAGATAGGCGACATTCACGGATTGACCGCTGAAATAATTGCGGCGTCAGTAAGGCACCCGCAACACGTTACCCAAGCGGCTCTAGCGGGCGCGCACATCGCTACAGTACCGTACAAAGTAATTCGCGCCATGGTAAAACATCCGCTTACGGACATCGGAATCAGACGGTTCCTGAGTGATTGGGAGAAAGCAAAGCGAGAACTATGAGCAAGAAAAAAACGATTAACAAGACAGAGAGCGTCCAGGGCTACAAAGAACTAAACAGCAAGATACTTCCCGAGCTGCATCTTCTAGCGGCGCAACTGGGTTTGCAGAATTACAAGAAGATGGGCAAGGACGAACTGGTAATGGCGATAATGGAACACCAGGCCCAAGATGAGGGCCTATCTATTGCCAAGGGATACTTAGAAACCAGCTCTGACGGCTATGGCTTCTTGCAAGATAACGTCTACAATCTGGAGTCGCGCAGTGTAATAGTCAGCGCCGGCCTGATAAAGCAATTTCAACTGCGCACAGGCGACTACATAGTGGGCAAGGCGCGTCCGCCGCGTGAGAACGAAAAATACGGCACCCTCACCAGGGTAGAGGCGATAAACGGCCTGGAACCGGCACAAGCCGTCAAGAGACCAAAGTTCGACGACCTTATTCCGCAATTCCCTGAAACGCAGCTCGTACTGGAAACGGAACCGGACGAGCTGTCTACCAGGGTGATCGACCTGCTGGTTCCAATCGGTAGGGGGCAGCGCGGGCTGATAGTCGCCCCTCCCAAGGCCGGCAAGACCACCTTGCTGAAGAAGATAGCCAACGCCATAGTTCACAACGAGAAGGACGTAAAGGTCATCGTTCTTCTGATTGACGAAAGGCCCGAAGAGGTAACGGACTTTCGCGAGTCCGTCAGGGATGCAGAGGTAATAGCAAGCACCTTCGACGAGCCTCCGCAGAATCACATTCGCGTAGCTGAGTTCGTACACGAAAGAGCCAGGCGCGTGGTGGAAGAAGGCGGCCACGTGGTGATACTGCTAGATTCAATTACCAGGCTAGCCCGCGCCAACAACCTAGTAACACCGCCGACTGGGCGCACCCTTTCCGGCGGACTGGATTCGGCAGCGTTGCACTTCCCCAAGCGCTTTTTGGGCGCGGCGCGCAACATTCGCGGCGGCGGATCGTTAACGATACTCGCGACGGCGCTAGTAGAGACAGGCAGCCGCATGGACGACGTCATTTTCGAGGAGTTCAAGGGCACGGGCAACATGGAGCTGCACTTATCGCGCAGGCTCGAAGAGAGACGCGTCTTCCCGGCTATAGATATCCTCAAGTCTGGCACCCGCCGGGAAGAGCTGTTGCTGGGCGAAGAAGTATTGCACAAGATGTGGCTGCTCCGCAAGGTATTGGCGGATATGGACCCAGCAGAAGCAATGGAAATGCTCCTGGGGCGTCTTAAGAGGACGAAGTCCAATAAGGAATTCTTAGCAACATTAGCTGGCAAATGAGGTATAATTTCCGCTGGAGGCCGGCGCGGTGAGGAGCCTGGAAGGCTTAATAAAACTTCTATTCGCTGGAGCGCTCTTCGCCATACCCATGTCTCCGCTAGACATGATTCCCGAAGAAGGAGCGGCGCAGAGTACGCCTTCAGAAGAGGTCATAGTCCTCAAACCGGCGCCAAAATACGGGGTGATATTTCACACGGTCCGGCCTGGCGAGTCGCTATTGCTTCTTGCAAAAAGATACGGCAGCGCGGTCGGTGACATCAAAAAGGCTTCAAAGATCGACAGTGTTACTCTAAAGCCTGGCCAGCCGCTGCAAATCCCCATAAGAATACACGACAGCAGGAAAGAACCCAGGCTTCCTCCTGGAGTGTTGGTTTACTCCGTCAGAAAAGGCGATACCTTGGACGGGATAGCCAGCAATTATGGTCTGAAGGTAATAGACATAGTATCGGCCAATCCGGACATGGCCAGCCTTGATCGGTTGCCATTGGGGGCAAGACTGTATATACCCACTTCCAGCACCGGTTTGCTGATCAAGGTGGAGAAAGGCGACACCTTAGAGACCATAGCCCGCCGTTATCGTGTAGACATCCTCAAGCTCGCCAAATTGAACGGAGTAACCGACCCTACGGAGGTCAAGCCGGGAGACGCCTTACTCGTGCCGGGCGTAGCCGCCAAAGAAGCAATGGTGAGGCTGGAGCAGCGACGCGAGGAGGAAAAGAGAAAGGCCGCGGAAAGACGTCGCAAACTGGCTGCGCAGAGAGCGGCCCGCCTGAGACAGGTCGCCTACCGAGGCGGGACGTCGGCGCGAGGCTTCCAGTGGCCACTCAGCCATTTCAAGATAACCGCCTATTATCATGACGCACATTACTATCGCCGTTTTCACCGCGTCCATACAGGAATAGACTTGGCGGCTCCGCAAGGGACTCCCATCTACGCCGCCAAAGGGGGCGTTGTCGAAGAAGCGGGTTGGACGCGCGTAGGTTATGGCTACTACGTCAAGCTAAACCACGGTGGGGGAGTAGAAACGTTATACGGTCACATGTCGCGAATATCGGTACGCAGAGGGCAGCGCGTAAAACAGGGTTCCCTTCTGGGCTACGTTGGCAGGACGGGCTTTGCTACGGGGCCCCATCTGCATTTCGAAGTGCGTATAGGCGGCAGAACGAGAAACCCGTGGTCGTACCTACCGCATAGATGAGGAGATAAAAAATGAAAAAAGGGACGCAATTGGTAAAAACCGGCTTCGCGGAGATGTTTAAAGGCGGCGTCATAATGGACGTTACGAATGCGGCGCAGGCCAAGATAGCAGAAGAAGCCGGAGCGGTAGCCGTCATGGCTCTCGAAAGGGTGCCCGCAGACATCAGAGCCCAAGGCGGCGTAGCCAGAATGTCCGACCCTAAGATAATCAAAGAGATCATAGCCGCGGTGTCGATACCCGTTATGGCCAAGGCGCGCATAGGTCACTTCGTCGAGGCGCAGATATTGGAAGCTCTGGGAGTCGATTTTGTAGACGAATCCGAGGTGCTAACCCCCGCGGACGAGGAGCACCACATAGATAAATGGCCGTTTAAGGTGCCTTTCGTCAACGGCGCTAGAGACTTGGGCGAGGCGTTAAGGAGAATATCTGAGGGCTCCGCCATGATTAGGACTAAGGGCGAGGCGGGAACCGGCAACGTCGTGGAGGCAGTGAGGCACGCTCGCAGCGTCATGAAAGCCATACGCCGTATTGGGGCGATGAGGTCTGATGAGCTGGTGGCTGAAGCCAAGAGTTTGCAAGCGCCGCTGGAACTGGTGAGGTACGTCCATGAGCACGGTAAGCTACCTGTCGTTAACTTTGCCGCCGGAGGAATAGCCACCCCAGCAGACGCTGCGTTGATGATGCAACTGGGAATGGACGGCGTATTTGTGGGTTCGGGGATCTTCAAATCGGGTGACCCGGCAAGGCGCGCTAAAGCCATTGTGAAGGCCGTAACCCACTACAAAGACCCAGACGTGCTGGCTCAGGTTAGCGAGGACCTGGGAGAGCCCATGGTTGGGATTAACTTAGACACTCTCAGTGAAGAAGAAAAGATGGCGAAGCGCGGTTGGTGAACGTGCTGTTGCTTAATTCCAGTTAGGAGCCTTAAGTACAAAGTCTAAGGGCAGGTTGGTAAAGTGCGCAGATATCCGAGAATCGGAGTTTTGGCCTTACAAGGAGACTTTCGCGAGCACCGCCTGATGCTAGAGAGCGTCGGCGCAGAGGTAGTCGAGGTAAGGCTCCCCAAGCATCTGCGAGACGTTAGCGGACTCATTATTCCTGGTGGAGAATCTACGACTATCGGCAAACTGGCCCGGGAATATGAAATAGACGAGGCGGTTAAAGAGAAACGCAAAAAAGAGGGCTTGGCAATCTGGGGAACATGCGCCGGGGCGATCTGGATAGCGCAGAGAATTATAGGGCACCAGCAGCCGCACTTGCCGCTAATGGATATAGCGGTGCGTCGTAACGCCTTTGGAAGGCAGGTGGATTCGTTCGAGGCGCTGCTGGAGATCGCTGGACTAAACACTCCGTTCAAGGGAGTATTTATCAGGGCGCCGGAAATTGTAGACGTGGGCAGCCAAGTAGAAGTGCTGTCACGCTATCAGGGTAAAATAGTCTTCGCCCGGCAAGGAAACGCCTGGGCGACTTCTTTTCACCCAGAGCTTACCGATGACGCCCGCCTCCACGAAATGTTCATAAGTACAGCGAAAAACTAGCCACCACCTGAGTATTCCAAGTGGTGGCTAGTTGAAGGCTTAGACGGCGGCGCGTATCATTTGCGAAAAGGAATCGATTTTTAGGCTGGCGCCGCCAACCAACCCGCCGTCAACGTCTGCCTGCGACATGATTTCAGCGGTATTGGCAGGCTTCATGGAGCCGCCGTAGAGAATGCGTGCTTTGCTGGCGATTTCTTCGCCGTAGGTATCCGCGATGAAGGAGCGTATAGCGTGCGCCATTTCTTGAGCGTCGGAGGCGGAGGCGGTCTTACCGGTACCGATGGCCCAGACGGGCTCATAGGCGACGACTATCTCCTGCCCGGTGGCCAACTCCACCCCCTGCAGACTCTCGCTGAGCTGCTCGAGCGTGAAAGCAACAGCATGCCCGGATTCGCGAACCTCTAGTTTCTCGCCAACGCAGACGATCGGCGTCAGTCCCACCTCCATAGCGCGTCGCGCTTTAGAGGCTACCAGCTGGCTGCTCTCACCCCAGTAAGCGCGCCGCTCACTGTGCCCTACTATGGCAAAAGTAGAGCCCAAGTCAAAGAGCTGTTCGGCGGCCACTTCGCCGGTAAAAGCGCCGAATGAATGCGCGGATACGTCCTGCCCGCCGTAGAGGACCCCGCTGCCGGCAAGCAATTCGGCGGCGACGGCCAGCAGCGGAAAGGAAGGCATAATGGCGACGTCCAGCGCCTTCAACGCCCCAGAAGCGAGATCGGGATTGGCCTCCAGAAAGGCAGAAAACCAGTTAACTGCTTCGCTTGAGGTCTTGTTCATCTTCCAGTTGCCTGCTAAGAGAGGTTTACGCAAAGAACTACACCTCCTCAGGAGTCAGCCCGCCCAATACCTCGATACCCGGCAGGGTGCCATTTTCTAGGAACTCTAAGCTGGCGCCGCCGCCGGTAGAGACGTGGCTGAATTTGTCGGCAAAGCCTAAACGGTTTACCGCGGCTACAGAGTCTCCGCCGCCGACTACGCTATAGGCTTCGAGAGAGGCGATTGCCTCGGCGATTGCCAGTGTGCCGCTATCGAAAGGAGGGGTTTCGAAGACGCCCATCGGACCGTTCCAAAAGACCGTGCGCGCCCCCGATAGGGCGTCGGCAAAGGTAGCACGGGTTTCTGGGCCGATGTCCAGTCCCATCCAGCCATTTGGTACAGCAAAAGCGGGGAAGACTTCCGTTTTGGCATCGCCGCTAATCTTTTGGGCGGCTACTACGTCGCTAGGTAGCAGGAGCTTCTTCTGCAAACTCCTCGCTTCTTCAAGAAGAGAAGAGGCAAGTTCAAGCTTGTCGTCTTCTGCCAGACTGTCGCCTACCTGTCCGCCAATTGCCTTAATGAAGGTAAAGGCCATGGCGCCGCCTACGGCAATCCCGGAGACTCGTGGCAGTAGACTGCGGATGACGCCTATTTTGTCAGATACCTTAGCCCCGCCCAAGACGACCCAGAATGGCTGTTTCGGCGAGTGCAGTAGCCTGCCAAGGGCTTTGACTTCTTTTTCCATCAATCTGCCGGCGTAGCTTGGCAGCAACTTAGCGACGCCGACTACCGAAGCGTGCTCGCGATGTGCGCTGCCAAAGGCGTCTAAAACAAATGCATCGGCGAGGCGCGCGTATCTGGACGACAACTGAGGGTCGTTTTTCTTTTCGCCCTTCTCGAAACGGACATTTTCCAGCAGAAGCACGCCGCCGTAATGCGCGGCTTTTACCCGTGCTAAGGTGCTGTCGCTGGAAGGGAGCCCCTCTACGAACGTAACATCTTCACCTAGGAGACCGCTTAAGACCGGAGCAACCGGGGCGAGGCTGAAGCTTGGGTCGACGCCCTTGGGCCTGCCAAGGTGGCTCATGAGCACGACTTTAGCGCCGTTTGACAAGAGCTCCTTGATGGTGGGCAGACTGGCGCGAATGCGGGTGTCGTCGGCTACTTTTCCCGCCGTAAGCGGTACGTTGAAGTCGACCCGGACCAAGACCGTCTTAGCCGCTGCGTTTAGTTGATCTAGTGTGCGCATTATTTCCTTTAGCGGAAACGACGTTTAGAGAGATTTGGCTACGATGTCTACCAAGTCGGCGACGCGCGTAGAGTAGCCCCACTCATTGTCGTACCAGGTGTAAACCTTGATGAGGTTGTCTAGAGCCTTGGTAAACGGCGCGTCGACGATAGTGGAGTAGCTGCTGCCGACGATATCGCGTAAAACAATGTCTTCTTCGTTGTAGCCAAGGATGCCTTTGAGCTCGCCCTCGGAGGCGTTCTTGAGCGCGGCGTTTACCTCGTCGGCCGTGACATTTTTGGCTAGCACCGCGGTAATGTCGCTGATGGATCCTGTAGGAGTCGGTACGCGCAAAGACGAGCCGTCGAAGCGGCCGGCCAGCTGAGGCAAAACGATACCGGTGGCTTTGGCGGCGCCGGTGGTGGTGGGGATGATGTTTATAGCCGCGGCCCGGGCGCGGCGCAAATCTTTGTGGGGAAGGTCGAGAATGCGCTGGTCATTGGTGTAGGAATGCACGGTCGTCATCAAAGAGCGCTCAACGCCGAAAGCCTGGTCGAGAACCTTCATGACGGGCGCCAGCGAGTTGGTAGTGCAGGAGGCGTTGGAAATAATGTCGTGCTTTGAAGCGTCGTAGTCGCCTTCGTTGACGCCAATGACGAGGGTAACGTCAGGATCCTTAGCGGGCGCCGTGATGATAACCTTTTTAGCGCCGGCCTTTAGGTGTTTAGAAGCGCCCTCCCTGTCGCGAAATACGCCGGTGGATTCAATGACTATGTCTACCCCTAGATCGCGCCAGGGCAGTTGCTCAGGGTCGCGAACTTCGGTAGCGTGAATCTTTTTACCGTCTACGATTATGTACTCATCGTCGTAAGCGACTTCGCCGGGAAATCTGCCGTAGACGGAGTCGTATTTCAGCAAGTGAGACAGTGTTTTGTTGTTGGTGAGATCGTTTACCAAAACTACATCAGCGCCTCGTTCGTGGAGTATCCTGAAGACCTGCCTGCCGATCCTGCCGAAACCGTTGATTGCTATTTTCATTTTTCCCTCCTGGGGGACGCAGAGTGCGTTTCCCCGCAGATACACTATATAACGCCCTTGTAGTGATGATAGTCACAAGGGCGTTATTTTTGGGCTAAGAGGCTAGCGAATACGTCCGGCGAGAAGGTCGTCTACTTGCTTTTGCGCCTTGTCCAAGGCCGCCTTGGGGGTGGCCTTGCCAAGCACCGCAGCGGTAATGGCCTGGCCGAGAATATCGAAACGAATCTGCTCCCACTCGGGAATGGCCGGCTCGAAGACTGCGTAATTACCCTGCTCGATTACAACTTTGAAGTCGGGGTTGTCCATGAGCTTGTCTTGCAAGGCTGGTTCGTCTTGAGCTTTGAGATTAACAGGCACGTATCCGGTGGCGGCGGAGAATAGCGCCTGCGCCTTGGCGGAACTTACGAAGTCGAGGAACTCGAGCGCAAGTTTCTGTTTGGCGGCGTCAATATCTTTGAAGACGATCAAATCGGTCCCCTGGACGAGGCCATAGCCAGGTTTGCCACCGCTTCCCGGCAAAGTCGCAATACCCAGGTCGAACTTGGCAGCCCTTAGATAGTAAGAGTAGCCGGCAGAAGTATCGGTCGAGAAACCGTAAACGCCCTTGCCGAAGTTCTGGTTGATGTAGCCAGAAGTAATAGCCTTCGCCCAGCCGTCTTTGACGCCGTTGACAAGGGTGGTCAACGCCATGACGGCTTGCGGGCTGTTTACGACGACTTTGCCGTCGATGACGTACTTGCCGCCCATATTGAAGAACCAATAGGCGAAGGTGGAAGTATCGGGCCGGAACCAGTAAACGGGTTCGCCGGCCGCTTTGCTGAGCTTCTTGGCTGTAGAAACAAAGTCGTTCAAAGACCTGGGTAGGGCATAGCCGTACTTTTTAAGGAGATCGCGGTTATAGTAGAGGATTTGTACGGATTTGTTGAAAGGAAGCCCGTATAGTTTACCGTCGAAACGAACGGCGTTTACGAACAGGGGGTTTAGCTCGGCGATGCTAGAAAGCTTGCCATCGAGCGGTTGCAAGGCGTCGGCTTGCAGATACAGCGCAATATTGTTTTCGAAGGCTTGGGCCATCGCTGGCAGATTGCCGGCTGCGAATGCGGCTTTGATTTTGGTTGAAAGATCACGGTACCCGCCTTGATTTATTGGCCTGACACACCCTTCATCCGCGTGAGACTTGTTGAAAGCTACCGCCAGATTCTCCAAAGCCGCGCGCGGCGCTCCCCCCCTAAAACCGTGCCATAAGTCGGCTACTACTGCAGCCTTAGCACACTGCGCCTTGAGGACGTCTGCCGCCTTTTGCTGCGCGAAGGCGAAAGACAGCAGGACTGCTAGAGCGGAGATCAAAAAGACTTTCTTCATAACATCACCTTTCCCCTCAACTACTTGATACCACTTCGAGCGATACCTTGGATGAAATGTCTCTGCGCGAAAAAGTAGCCTATTATGATAGGCATAATCGCCATCGTTGAAGCCGCCATCAGTTGCCCGTAATCGCTGCCGGCTTCGCCTATAAAGGCTTGAAGGCCGACTTGGATTGTGCGCATTTCTGGGCTCTGGGTAACGATCAAAGGCCAGAGAAGAGCGTTGTAAGCGCCCAAAAAAGCAAATATGCCATAGGTGACAAGGCCGGGAACCGCAAGAGGAAAAGCGATGCGCCAGAGCATGCCCCAGTGGCTGGCGCCGTCAATGCGGGCGGCGTCGAAGAGATCTTGCGGCAAAGACAAGAAGAACTGTCTTAGCAAAAAGATGCCGAATACCGAGGCTAACCAAGGAACGATCAGAGCATAGAATGTATCGAGCCAACCTAGCTTGGCCAGAAGAATATAGTTTGGAATCAGCAAGACTTCTCCGGGGATCATCATTGTGGCCACGAAGAGCATGAACAATGTGTCTCTACCCGGAAAGCGAATGCGGGCAAAGGCGAAGGCGGCCATGGTGGCAAAGAGAATGCCCCCTAGGACCTGCAAACCAGCGGTCAAGAATGAGACGAAGAAGTAGCGCGCAAAAGGAGCGGCGCGCCAGGCGGCGCGGTAGTTATGGAATATGTAGCCGAGCAAGCCGGGCGCTATGTTCACCCATTCTAGGCGCCAATAGTTGCCGTGGGAGCGAATGGCGTCAGCGGGTAATCGTGGTGATATCTTGCCACATTTTTTCGGCACATATAGGATCACGGGCAGGCTGTTAAAATCTTTTGTACTAGAGTTCTTAAAGGTAACGTTCCAACCGGTAGAGTCTCTGCTATACGTAATATGGGTGGCATCGCTACGGGGGTCGCTGAAGGCGGCGGGGGGTTTGGGGATACGCGCGCGCGGCTTACCGGCAGTGGGGTCGGAGACGGCAAGGTGGAGCGTTACGCTTGAGCCGCCCTTAAAGCCTCCCCAGAGGTAGTTGCCGCCTTCTTGGCCCAAGCGGGCGGCGACGAACCAATTGTGAGGTATTGTTCTTTCAGGAAACCAGATAGGCGCGGCTTGCTGAGCTTCTTGGGGACTTTTCATGCTGGTGGCGATCATCCAGTAGAAGGGGAAGGCCATAACCACAGCGCCTGATGTTAGAACAAAGTATATTAGCGTTCTGCTCAAAAGAGCGCGAATGCTATTGCTCATAAGTAACCTTCCGCTCGAGCACTTTCCTTTGAATTAGGGTAAGCGTCAAGATAATCAAGAACATCGTCACCGCCAGGGCCGAAGCGTAAGAAAAATCGGAGTCGCGAAAGCCCTTGTTGTAAAGATACATGGCAATTGTCAGGGTATCGTTCAGAACGCCGCCGGTGGGAGTCATCACGTAGACCTGAGTGAATACTTGGAAAGAGCCGATCAAACCGATAATGGCGAGGAAAAAGGTAGTAGGAGAGAGCAGCGGCCAAGTCACGAAGCGCTGCTTCTGCCACCAACCGGCGCCATCTAGTTCCGCCGCTTCGTAATACTGCTTGGGAATGGACTGCAACCCTGCCAGCAGTATAACTATATTGTATCCCAAGAAATGCCATATGGTCATCAGCATTATCGCGCTAAATGCGACGCTCGGACCAGCCCAAAAACCCGTGATATGCAATCCCAGAGGTCTAAGAGCCAGACCAATCACACCGTCGGGGGTATGCAGCCAGTCGAAACCACTAGTGCCCAGAAGCCAGTTGAGAAAGCCGAACTCGGGGTGATATAGCCACTGCCAGACCGCTGCAGCCGCAGTTAGAGCAGTTATATAGGGCAAGAAGTAGGCGGTGCGAAAAAGGCCCAACCACTTTATCTTCTCGTTCAACAAGACGGCTATTAACGTTCCTAGGATGATGCCCGTAGGAACGGTTATTACTACGTACCAAAAGGTATTGGAAAGGGCGCGCCAAAAAAGCGGGTCGCGCATGAGGATGTGGTAATTCAAAAGCCCGACAAAGCTGCTTTTACCTATAAAATTATACTTATCAAACAGGCTTATCCATAAGGCGAAAAAGCTTGGAAATATATTCCATATCAGCATCATCGCCAAGGCGGGCCAGACAAAAAGCCATCCCCAAAAGCTAGAGGAAACAGATTCAGGTACGCGGTTTCTGGACGACGCGTAGCTGATGAATACTGCTATAAGCGGTACAACGGCTAGAGAAAATGGAAGCGAGGAACCAAAGAGCAGGGTGATGGCAAACAGCAATAGGCCCGCGCTATTGAGGGGCGACGGCGGTAGTGCCCTGAAAGAGAAATATCCGACACCTACACCCAGCAAACCTAGCAACAAGAACGCAGTGGAGAATTCGCGGCCGACGATAGAAAAGTTGGTCGCCGTCTTGAGCAACAGGTACAGAACTGCTAGTCCTAGCTGGAGAGGGAATACGTAGCCACGCACAATTGCTAATATACAATCAACAGAGCGGATCAGATGTCCATTCAATAAAGCTCACGATGCCAGGTTAAAATGTCAACGTGCTGGAGAACCGCAAGGCTAGACACAACTACGAGATTCTAGAAAAACTAGAAGCCGGCATTGTCCTCAAGGGCACTGAGGTAAAAGCAGTGCGGGATGGCAAAGTGGACTTTACCGGATCGTTCGCGCGCTTCGACAGAGGCGAGTTGTGGCTGGAAGACTTATACATCGCGCCGTACGAGAAGGGTTCGTACGCTAATCATGAACCGCGCCGTCGCAGAAAGCTGCTGCTCAACAAGCACGAACTGAAAAAGTTGTTAGGTAAGGTACAACAAAAGGGCTATACCTTGGTGCCGTTAAAAATGTATTTCAACGAACGCGGCTATGCAAAAATCCTTTTGGCCCTGGCTCGAGGCAAGAGAGACTATCAGAAAAAGGAAGATGAAAAGCAACGCGCGGTCGAAAGAGAGCTGGAAAAATGGTACTGAAACGCGCAATTACAACTGCGTTGCTGACGGTACTGTTCACGCTGGCGTTAGCGCAACAGTCAAAATTGCTGTTAGTCGGCGCCAGCAGCATGCAGGCTGTATATCCTGGTGGTTTGGGAGTATCGTACGCGCCGGCAAAGGGTTTCGCCAGGGCTTTAGGGCTGGCGTACTGGCAAAAAGAAAGTCGCTTAATACTAGGCCTCGGCCCAAAAAGGATAAGTTACGCAGTCTACGCGGCCCCCAAAACTCTCTCGGATCTCAAGAAATACGTGCTTTCAAAGACGCCTCCTGCCCTAGTAATTGATGGTCGCACCTTAATACCCGTTCGCTACACCAGCAAGAGCCTGGGAGCCAGCTACGTGGGAGGCGTGGATTCGCTGAAGGTATTGTTAGCGCCCGCGCGCGTTGTGGCTGTACGGCTATACGTTCTGGAGGGTCGAGACGTTGTCGAAATAACGTTGAACAGAGATATAAATGTCTATCCGGCCGGTGGCGGCAGATGGTGGCTTATTAACGCCAAGGCAAGTGAAGGAATGCGCCCCACGGCGGGCTATTACATAAGTGGAGTGCGATTCGAACCAGGCATGTACGGAACTCTGCTGTCAATAGACGGAGCTGAAAGCTGGCCTGTCATGGTTGCTTACGCGCCCCATAAGGTAAGGTTCTACATAGGAGAGACTCATGCCGGGCCGCCCAAAAGGAGCCTCATTGTCATAGATCCGGGTCACGGCGGGACAGACAGCGGCGCCATTTACGGGAATATCAAGGAGAAGGACTTGGTCTTGAAGATAGCGTTGCAAACGGCTCATGCACTACGTGCGGCCGGATACAAAGTGGCGCTAACTAGAACGTCCGACGATGATCCCGGCGAAGAAGCGAGAGCCAGCCTAGCCGAGAAGGCGGACGTTTTTTTGAGCCTGCATATAGCCGGTACTAATTGGGCTGGACCGGGGCCTGCTGTTTATACCTCTACGTCGTATTCGTCGCAGATGCCGCTGCTAGTGCAAAGAGCGCGTAAAATGTACGCCAGCGGCGGATACGAAAGCTTTCTAACAAATTACGTGAAATCCGCAGCCGATGTAAATTCTTTTGCGAAGACAATGATAGAGTCTTTTGCAAAAATAGGCGTCACGGCCCGCCGCGGAGAGAATAGTATTTACCTGCTAGAGCGGTCGCCAGGCGCGGCTCTGCTGGTAGAGCTGGGTTCGCTGGAGAACAATACCGACAGGATGAGGCTGACGGACAGCGCGCAACAAAGCGCCTTTGCGCAGGCTTTGGCCAGTGCCGTACGGATATACATGGGAAGTAGGCAATGAGAAAGTATCTTTCGATCGCTAACGTAATAGGGGCCGCAATACTGATTTTAGGTCTGGTTACTTATATCGCCGTCCGAAATCCTCGAAGTCTGTCGGTGGTCAATTCACCAGGGCGGCAAGTACAAGACGTAGGTCCGCACGAGGTAAAACTACGACTGTACTTCGCCAAGCCTGACGGCAAGGCGTTCTTGGTTGAGAAACGCCAGGTACTTCTCAATGAAGGTGAGAGCGTTTACCAGAGAGCTCTCGATGAGCTAGTAAAAGGACCTAAATCTTCGGGTGAGCCCATAGTTCCCGCAGGTGCAAAAACGCCCACGGTATACGTCAGCGGCGACACAGCTTACGTCGACTTACCAGCGGAGTATCTAAAACTAGGTTATGGAACGACCGGCGAGACGATCCTTATCTACGGCATCGCCAATACCATACTGGACCAGGGTCCTCTTGAAGAGGTGTGGTTTACGGTAGCGGGCAAACCAGCGGCCACCCTGGGGCACCTATCATTGGAGCAGCCAATACGGAGACGAAAGTGAGTATACAGGAACGGATACGACATTCTGGCAAAGCCCTCGAGTGGCGCAATGTTAGGCCATTCCACACAGTGCTGCACACGGTAGATGAGATGGGAGTGCTCGCCAGGGAAGCACTATTTACGGACTCTTACAAAAAAGGAGACGGCAAAATGCGAGGCGCGGTGATAGAACTCGCTATTCTCTTGTACAAGCCGGACAGCCGCTTAGGCGCAGAATTAGAGGCTGAAACAAAGCGCAAAATCAGCCGAAATGAAGAGCGCTTCATTGTTGAGAAATATCGTAGCCCTAAAAAGGCGCCTTAAAGAAAATGATTATTGAGCGTTTGACGTTACAAGGCTTCAAGTCTTTCGCTAGACGAAGCGAGCTACACTTCGAAACCGGGGTCAGCGGAATTATCGGGCCAAATGGTTCTGGAAAAAGCAACATCGTCGAAGCGATTCGCTTCGTCATGGGCTCACGTGCAAGAGTTTTGAGAGCTAGCGACGCCAACGCGCTAATATTCCACGGGGGCAAGGCTAGGTCGCAAAACCCGTTTGCGGAAGTCGAACTAGTAATTAGAGACGGAAACAAAAGGTTAGTCGTGCGGAGAAGGATTGATCGGAAAGGTCAGCAGATAGTTACGCTAAACGGCAAGAGGGCAACCTTCAGGCAAATCGAGACGCTGTTAGCGGGTAGCGGGTTAGGTAAAAGTGCAAATGCGGTGATAGGGCAGGGGGAGGTTTCGCAAATTATCGAATCCGGACCCCAGGCTTTGTTGGAAAGGTTGGAGGAAGCCGCGGGCCTGAGAGTGGTGAACCTGTCATTGCGAGAGACCGAGCAGCGCTTAGTCCGCGCCCGCAAGCACTTGGAAAGAATAAGTGAAAAACACGCCCTCAAAGAACAGGAGAGAAATAGGTTACGAGCGGAGGCCGATCAGGCTGAGCAGTCGCGTAAATTGCAAAAAGAACTGCAGTCCGTACAGCGCGGATTGTATCACGCTCGAAAAAAGACGCTTGAAAAAGATATCGCGGATACAAGACGCTTGCTGGCAGCTCTCAAGCGAGAAAGGGCAGAGCTGGAGAGAGCATCTGCAGCCGAAGAGCAGAGTAAAGAAGCCTTGCTGGCGTCTTTGTCGCAGTTGCAAGAGCAACTACTGGAGGCACAAGCGGCTTATACGACCCTAGAAAATAAAAAGAGCTATTTGTTAAAGGAAAAAGAGAGTATCGATAACTCTTCGGCAAAAATAGAAAGCGAAATTGCCTCTTTGCAGCGCGAGGTAAAAGAGCTCGGAAAATACTTGCCGCCAAAGCCGCCATCGCCTCCCCGGGTAGCCAGCCAAAGCGAGTTGAAAGAAAAGCTGGACAAAGCCAACAAGCGTCTGCAGTATTTGCGCAGCCGAAAGAAAGAAATGATGAATTCTCTCAGCGAGGCCAGGTACCGCTGGCTAAGCTATAAAGAGGCGCGGTATCGCTACCAGGTAGACTATGAGGCTTACCGCCAGGCGGCGAAAGAAAAGCGCGAACTGGAAGAGAAAGAAAAAGAGTTACGAAGAGCCGTTGAAGAACTGCAAAAGACATTTAATGACGTAGAACGCTCGTATCTGGCGCTGCGCGAAGAAGCGGAGAGGGAGCACGCGCTAATACGAGAACTTGAGGCCGCCATTAGGGCTGCTGAGTCAGAAGAGGCGCGCTTGCGCAAGTTGATTGAATCTGGTGCTGACCTGGGGAGAGGCCCTAGAACGTTGGCGCAAAGTAATAACCGAGGGATGCTGGGAGTGGTAGCGAATCTTCTCTCGGTGCCTAAAGGACTTGAAATTGCCGCCGAGGCTGCTCTGGGTCCCCGATTGCAATGGGTTTTGGTCGATGATGAGGCGGCGCTCGAAAAGGCCCTCGATATTCTTAAGCGTAGAGGCGGAAGGGCGACAATACTGGCGAGGTCGCTAGCCAGGCCGCGAATCAGGGAATTAGACAGTTGGCTTGGCGAAAAAGGCGTCGTAGGTGCGGCCAGAGAGCTGTTTTCCATACCTCACGAAGAAAAGTTAAGCAATGCCCTCTTCGGAGATACTCTAATAGTAGAAGACATTAGCCATGCTATAGAACTCGCTAAGCGGCCAAGGCGAGTCAGAATGGTAACTTTGCAAGGGGAAGTAATAGAAGTATTGGGCTCAGTAAGCGGCGGCAGGGCGCGCAAAGATGCTGGCGAAAGGTTGTTGCTGAGGAATCGCCTATCTGAGTTGCAAAAGGAAAAAGAGAAAGCCATTGAACGGCTGCGAGAGATAAAGGCAAGGGCGGATGTTTCGAGCAAGAGGATCAAGGAAATTAAATTAGAAGAGGCTCGAGACGAACTTAGCAGGGCAAAGAATGAACTAAGGGCGACAAGGCTAGCCTTGGAAAGGCTGGTAATCGTCAAAGAACCGCATAAGCCGGAAGAGGTAAGCGAGCCAGACGAAACGCCGCTAAAAGAGATTGAAAAGCAACTTAAGGCCTCAGAAAAAGAAAAAGAAAGTTTGGATAAGGCTCTTTCACTATGGGAGGAATATCGCAGAGCTAAGGACAAATATCAGCTTGAAAAGCAACTATACGAAGAGCGCCAGGCGCGCATAGGCGCCAATGAAGCCAGGCTGCGCGAACTAAGAAGAGAAAAAGCCGTGCTTGCTGATAAAAAAGATGCGATTCTGCCGCAGTTGAAAACTATAGACAAGCAGTTAGCCGATTCCAGGCATGACGAGCTAAAAGAAAATGTTCATAAACTAAACAGTGAGCTAGAGAAGCTAAATATCGCACAGAAAGAACGTGTAAAGCGTTTGTCCGCAATAGCCTCGGCATTAGAGGCCGCAGCCATCAAGCTGGCCAGGCGAGAAGCGACGCTGGAAGAGGTTAGCAGGGAAGGGGCAGGAATTGCAGACGGAGAGTACGCGAGGGGATCGGTAAGAAAGCTGCAGGCAAGGCTGCGCGAAATCCAGCGTGAGATCGAAACCATCGGCCCGGTTAACTACCGCGCCGAGCAATCGTTAAATGAGCTCCAGAGTGGCTTGAGCGAGATCGAAGAGGCGCTCAGAGAGGCTAGCGCCGCTGCGGCTAAGTTGGAAACCGAAGCCGGGGAATTGCGCCGTGAGCGCGACGAGAGGCTGAAAGTCAAGTTCAATCTCTTCCGCGAAAAGTTTAGTTACTTCGGACGGGCTTTACTCTCGGGAATCGCAAAAGCAGAGTTGAGCGAAGAAGGTTTGCACATATCGATACAGCCGTTGGGGAAACGCAACAAAGACCTCCGCCAGCTATCAACCGGGGAGAAAACGATGGGAGCGCTGGCGTTTTTATTCTCGCTGGCGGAAGTCAGCGAGGGAAGCCTGCCGATTGCGGTGCTAGATGAGGTGGACGCCCCGCTAGACGAATCTAATATCTTGCGCTTCACCAGCTTTCTGAGAAAATACTCCGATAATAGACAATTTATACTGGTTACGCATCAGAAGCGAAGTATGGAGGCCTGCGATGTCATCTGGGGGGTAACCAATCGTGACGGTGAAAGCATGATATACGGCATAAAAAAGAAAGAAGAGGAGCTAGCGCAGTGATGCTACTGCTGCTAGCCATCCCCGCGGCTTTGCTGGCGCGCTGGTATGGCCTCGATGGCGTATGGCAGTTTTTACTCTCTATAGTAGCCTTGCTGCCATTGGCCAGCTTAATGGGGGAGTCTACCGAAGAGTTGGCGGCGCGCGCCGGAAGCATAGTCGGCGGCCTCATGAACGCGACTTTCGGCAACGCTGCCGAGCTGCTGATAGCTTTTTTCGCCCTGCAGGCAGGAAAAATAAATGTTGTAAAGGCCTCTATAGCCGGATCATTGTTGGCGAATCTGCTGTTCGTGCTCGGTATATCCATATTCGTCGGCGGCGTAAAGCACCACCGTCAATCTTTCAATAAGCAAGCAGCCGGCCTCTTGGCGACACTGCTTACGCTCTCGCTGCTGGCGTATATACTACCAACGCTATTTGATATGGCTCAGAGGACCTATTACGGGATCACCAACCCGATTACCTCGGACAATAAATACAGCCTGATAGTCGCCGCGGTGCTGATAGCCGTATATTTGGCAAACCTTTTGTTTTCGCTGGTTACGCATCGAGACATGCTCATCGGTTCCGCCGAGAAAGAAGAGACCCGCTGGACAACGGCCTACTCGCTAGGCGTATTACTCATATCAACAGTAGGGGTGGCCCTGATGGCGGAGATCATGGTGGCAAACCTGGAAGAGGCGACCAGGCAGCTGGGTTTGACAGAATTTTTCGTGGGAATCGTCATATTGCCAGTCGTCGGCAACGTGGCGGAGCAGTTTGCGGCCGTTAAGTTTGCAATAGTTAACAAGATGGATTTATCCGTGCAGATAGCAGTAGGCTCGAGCCTGCAAATTGCCTTGCTGATGGCGCCGCTGCTGGTAGTGACGGGCTCTCTGATTGGTAGGCCGTTTAACTTGGTATTCCTAAACCCGCTGGTATTAACTGCTTTGGTAGCCGCAATATTCATCGTTAACGCGGTAGTTAAGGACGGCGAAACACACTGGCTGGAGGGTGTCATGTTGCTGGGCGTCTACGCCCTGCTAACCTTCGCCTTTTTCTTCGCCCCCCATTAGGCTGCTTCGCACGCGGCGGGGAAGGCTCGCGAGGACTAGATCGTAGCTATGGTCAATCAACCACCTCACCATCTCATCGGGTAGAAAGTCGTCAATAATAAGTGTGTTCCAGTGGCGCTTATTCATGTGATAGCCGGGCAACACGTGATTGGGATAACGAATTCGCAAATCACGGGCCAATTCGGGTTGGCACTTTAAGTTGACGCGCACAGGTATGCTTTCGAGGTTGGCTAGTAAGAAAATCTTACCGGCCACTCGCAGCGCCAGCGTGACCGTGTCGAAGGGAAAGTCTTGACTGGCGCCCGGACGCCTGCGAGCGTGATCAAGAAGTTCTGTCAGCGTCATTCTTCCTCTTCCAAACGGTCTACCGCGTCGCGCAGGCCTTCCAGGTCCATCTTGGCGTAGATAGCGCTGGTGTTGACGTTGGCGTGCCCCAGCAGACGCGCGGTGACGTGCAGGTCTCCGGTAATCCGGTAAAAGCGAGTCCCTGCGGTGTGGCGCAGCATGTGCGCTCCGTGGTAACGAGAAGGGAAGCCTAACTGCCGGTAGTAACGCGCCAAACGCTTGCGCAACAGGCTCGCCGAGATGCGGTGCCCTTTGTTTTTGCGCCTTCCGGTATTAACGAATAAAGCCGTTTCGCCTGGGGAGGCGTACGCCCGACGGAGAGATTGCCACCTGGACAACTCTGCCGCCAGAGATCGCGTAACGGGCACGGTGCGCTGCTTGCCTCCCTTGCCCGAGCGAATTACGACTAATCTTTCAGATGCCAGCAGGTCGCCGCAATCTAAGTGAATTACTTCACTAATACGAAGTCCAGCTTCCGCCATGAGGCGGACCATGGCGCGATCGCGCACCAGGGTGGCGTCCTCTGGATCATCTAGGTGGTCAATGAGTTTGCGGTAAAGTTCTAGCGGCAGGGCCGGACGGCGTTCTTCACGCGGTGTCGGATCGCTGGGAGCATGGACGTCTTCAGGGGCCGTGGCGGCGCCCGCCCACTCGAGCGCCCGGTAGAGGGCTCGAACTCCCGCGAGATAGGTAGCGATGCTGGCGGGCTTGAGGGGACGGGCGTTTTCGGGCAAGTGGCCGCCGCTGGTCTGTAAATCGTTGACGTACCTGTCCAAATCATCGCCTGTGGCCGAGAGGATGGGCACCACAGGGCCAGGAGAGCCTGCGGGCCAGGCCCAGGCCAAGTAATCTCGCACAGCCGTTTCGTAGGTCCGCAAGGTCTCGGGGCTAATCAGCGCCTTTTTGCGGCCCTTGAGGAAAAGGTAGGCTTCTAGCAGCTCAATCAGCCGCGCCTCGTCGCGTTCGTGGGCGGCCTTAATAGCCAAGAGTCGCCTCTTGGCGGGGTTTGACCAGTTGGCCAGCGGCTTTAGCATGACTGATGATAACATATTCCTGTTAAGGGATATTAACGGGAATGTTATTTTTCAATAATGCGGCTACGTGGCTTACAATGAAACTCGTGACGCGAGCCGTAAAAGGAACCCACGATCTGTTTGGTGATGAAATAAGATTCCAACGTAAAATTCTTAGAAACGCGCGGCAGTGGCTCGAATCCGCAGGGGCTTTTGAATTGGCTACGCCTGTCTTCGAGTTCACGGAAGTCTTTCAACGCGGTGTCGGCCAGACTACGGACATAGTGCAAAAGGAAATGTACACCTTCAGCGACCGCGCCGGCAGGTCCATCACGCTCAGACCAGAAGGAACCGCCGGTGTAATAAGGGCTTTCATAGAGCACGGAATGAAGGTGATGCCGCAGCCGGTGCGGATATGGTACGCAGGTCCGATGTTCCGCGCTGAGAGGCCGCAAAAAGGCCGCCAAAGGCAATTTCATCAAGTTGGCTATGAAATAATCGGATCGGATAGTTACGTTGCTGATGCTGAAGCAATACTTTTATCATATAAAATACTAGAATCTCTTGGCTTGCGTCAGATGCGTTTGCGGATTGGCAGCGTTGGAGACTCGCAAGATCGCATGAAGTACAACGAGTACCTTAATTCGGTATTGACGCCGCATTTTGACGACCTCTCGACGGACTCGCAGCGCAGGCTAGTCAGCAATCCCTTGAGAATTCTCGACTCTAAAGCTCCTCAAGACATAGCGCTGCTGCAGGAACTTGATGTAAAGCCGCTCCTGGAATTTATGGGCGAGAAATCAAGGAAACACTTCGAGAGCGTTAAAAAGGCCCTAGAGGATCTAGGCATCGCCTATACAATAGATTCGCGAATAGTGCGAGGGCTCGACTATTACGCGCATACTGCCTGGGAAATACATCACGAATTATTAGGCTCACAATCTGCATTAGGAGGTGGCGGCCGTTATGACACTCTAGTCGAAACTCTCGGCGGCGCGCCCTCCCCGGGCGTTGGTTGGGCACTGGGCTTAGAAAGGGTGACTCTTGCAATGCAGGCTGAAGGTCTCTCCCCTGACGCCGCCAGCAGACCGTTAATCTACATATTTCCGCTGGCGGCGGAATTCGCGGAGAAGGCCCTACTGGCCGCGCAATCTTTCTGGCCGCAGGTATCGGCGCAATATTCACTATCTGCCAAAAAGCCCGCCAAGGGACTCAGAGAAGCTGAAAAGCGCGGTGCAAAATACGCAGGCATCATCGGACAGGACGAGGCGGCCAGCGAAGCCATTACTATAAAGAATCTACATACTAAGGAGCAGAAGCTGCTCAGCCTGAAAGACGCAGCCGCGCTGCTAAAAGGAGAAAATAATGAAGCGCACTAAATACTGCGGGTTGATAAACGGAGACGACGTCGGCAAAGAGGTAACTCTGCAGGGCTGGGTAAACCGCCGTCGTGACTTGGGCGGGCTGGTGTTCATTGATATTCGCGACCGCGAGGGATTGGTTCAGGCTGTGGTCGCCCCCGACTCCAAGGCGTTCGCCGAGGCGGACAAAGTGAGGAGCGAGTATGTTGTGGAGGTCACCGGCATGGTCAGAAAAAGGCCTCCAGAGCAGGTGAATTCCGACCTGGCGACTGGCGCATACGAGATTGATGTCAAGGAAATGCGGATTCTTAATTCGGCAAAAACGCCTCCTTTTGCTATAGACGCCTCATGGAGAGGGGAAAAAGACCCGACAGATAACGTCAGCGAAGATCTGCGGCTCAAGTATCGTTACCTGGATATTCGCAGAAAAAGTGTACTTCAGAGGATTATCTTGCGCTCCAAAGTAGAAAAGGCCATATGGGACTTTCTAATAGCCGAGGGCTTCATTCAGGTCGAAACGCCCTTCTTGACTCGCAGCACCCCCGAAGGGGCTCGCGACTTTCTAGTGCCCAGCAGACTGGAACCGGGTAAATTTTACGCCTTGCCTCAGTCTCCTCAACTTTTCAAGCAGATGCTGATGGTGGCCGGTGTCGACAGGTATTTTCAGATTGCCCGCTGCTTCCGTGACGAAGACCTGCGAGCTGATAGGCAGCCAGACTTTACGCAGCTAGACCTTGAAATGTCCTTCGTTGATCAAGAAGACGTCTGGCGTCTGAACGAAAAACTGCTTTCATACGTATTTAAAGAGACGTTGGGAATAGACTTGCCCCTACCCCTACCGCGTCTCCCCTACCGAGAGGCCATGGAGAGGTACGGCTCGGACAAGCCCGACACGCGCTTCGCCATGGAGATCAAGGATGCCGGCGATATTTTCGCATCTAGCAATTTTAGCGCCTTCAGGTCTGTCTTGCAGTCCGGCGGAACAGTGCGCGCGCTGGTTGCTCCTGCCGAACTATCGCGCAAAAAGATAGCGGAGCTAGAGGAAACGGCCAAACGCTACGGCGCGAAAGGGCTGGCTTGGTTAAAAGTGACGACCGACGGCCTCAGGGGCGGCGTCTCCAAATTCGTTGACGAAAAAGCTATTCGCGACCTCGGCGCCAAGCCTGGCGAGACCGTCCTTTTCGTAGCGGACGACTGGAGTAAGGCTCTCGAATCCCTGGGCCAGGTCAGACTGAAACTCGCGGAAATATTAAATATCGAAAAAAGTGGCTGGAATTTCTTGTGGGTTACGGAATTTCCATTGCTAGAATGGGATGAAGATAGTGAATTCTGGACCTACATGCACCACCCTTTTACCTCCCCGTACGCAGAGGACGTTCCTTTATTGCAAAGCAACCCCGGCAAGGTTAGGGCTCTCGCCTACGACCTGGTATTGAACGGTTCTGAAGTTGGAGGCGGATCAATCCGTATACACGACTTGCAGCTGCAGAAAAAGATGTTCTCGGTCTTGGGAATCAGCGAAGAGGAGGCGCAAGAAAAGTTCGGCTTTTTTCTAGAGGCCCTTTCATACGGAGCGCCGCCCCACGGCGGAATTGCGTGGGGGCTTGATCGCCTACTGGCCATGATGAGCGGCGCCTCCAGTATTCGCGATACAATCCCCTTCCCAAAGAATCAGTCGGGTAGAGACCCGCTAACGGGCGCTCCCGCAGTAGTTACAGAGGAACAACTACGCGAACTGCACTTAAGACTGGTCGAATAACGATGAGGCTTCCCTACCTGCTCGTTGACGCCTTTGCCGAGGCCCCCGGCTCGGGCAACCGCGCTGCGGTCTTGTTTGCCGGAACGGCGCTGGAAGAAAGCGCCATGAAAGCCATACCCACTAGTTTGGGCGTCAACGAAGCGGTATTCGTGAGCGAAGAGACTGACCATGAATACCGAATTAGGTTCTTTACCGCGAGAAGAGAGTTGCGGTTTGCCGGGCATGCCGCAATAGCCGCCGCCATCGCTATTCATAAGCAGCGGAATCTGTCAGGGAAAAAGGATAGAATAGTACTTAAGACCATAGCCGGCGACGTCGCGGTTTGGTACCGCCTGGAGTCGGGCGCGCTCATTGCCGTACTAAGGGAGCCGGATCCAAAATTCCGCGAAACGCCGCGGTGGGCTACAATCAGCGCTATCCTCGAGGCGCTAGGCGGCAACGAGCGCTATCTTCACCGCGGCTTGCCGGCAGGAATCGCTTTTAGCGGCCTCTGGTCTTTGTTGCTACCGCTAGTGGCGCCGGGGCTGGCGGACGAGCTAGAACCAGACTATGCGAAGCTAGCGGAGCTTAGCGACGACCTCCGCGTTGACACCATTCATGTCTACGCTCCGCTCGGTCCGCGATCTTATTACGCTCGAGACTTTGCCCCATCATTAGGTATCAGCGAAGACCCGGTTACCGCCAGCGCCAACGGGGCCTTAGCGGCGCTACTGGCCCGCGCCGGAGTTGTGCCTCGCCGTGAGGGATCAGCCGAAATTAGAATCTATCAGGGCTATTCTATGGGAATTCCCGGCAGAGTTAATGTCAAGGTCGAGTACTCCATTAGCGGCGAGCCGCTGGCGGTTTACGTTGGCGGCCCCGCCGTCATAGTCAAGTCAGGCTTCGTAGAGGTAAAGTGAAAAGGTTAATATTCATAGACGTTGACGGCACCCTTCACGGCAAAGACGGGGTTCCGCCTTGTGCTTGGCAGGCAATTGAAAATGCCCGCTCGCTTGGCGTTCGCTTTTCGCTTGCCACGGGGCGGCCAAACGCCGGCGTTAGCCTCGAATACGCCCGCAAGGTTGATGCAGAAAGCCTGCACGCTTTCCACCAAGGCGCCTTGGTTACGGATTCAGCGGGAAGGCCAATTCACGGCGCCGCCTTTCCCGAGCTGCTATACCACCAGTTGGTGGATCTGGCGCATCTCTACGCCTTGCCGCTAGAGGCCTATGGTGCCGAAGGCCAGATCCGCGTTGGACGTGTCTCTATTGACATTGATAGGCACTCGCGCTTGCTGGCCGCGCCTATCTCTTTCGCCGAGTTGCACTGGTTTTGGCGGCAGCAACAGATAGTGCGCACGCAGTGGGTTGTCAGGAGATCGCCGCTGTGGGGGCGCGCCAAGAGCCGCGTAGACGGCATAATTTACGATGAGTTGGAGTGGCACATAGGAACTAGTCCGGCTACACCAGGCGTTATTTACGCCTCCTTACTCTCCAAGGGGGCAGGCAAGCTACAGGCTGCAAGTTGGATCGCCTCGGCGATGGGAGTGAGTCTCCAAGATTGCGCCATGATTGGCGACGGGGACAACGACGTAGAACTTATTGCGCGGGCTGGTATTGGAGTCGCCATGGGAAACGCGACTGAAAAAGCCAAGAGAGCCGCCGACTATCTGGCGCCCGACATCGAAGAATGCGGCTTAGCAGCTGCGATTGATTATGTTACCAGTAATAACGTAAAGTAGTGAACTCAATAGTCAAGCACGCTTGACAATATGTATTGCATAGTTTACTATCGTGTCAAGGAGGCTTGACATGGGTATGGGTTGGCCAAACGACTACGAACTGCAGGAGAGCTTGCGGGCGCACCTCCACGAGCTGCGCAATGGTGCACGTCTAATGGTTCGGGGCAGTTTTTCGCTGCGGAGCTCAGCCATAATCTTACTACGCGCAGCAACCCGGTTTCTTGACGGAGCCATTGCGCTCTTGGAGGCGGATCGCCTTGAAAAACAATCTTCCGGTCTTACGAGCTGAACGCCGCTGGAGCCAGGCGTTGCTAGCTGAGAAGCTGGGAGTAAGTCGGCAGACCGTCAACGCGATTGAAAAGGGCCGCTACGATCCGAGTCTGCCGCTGGCGTTCAAAATTGCCGCATTGTTTGGGCTCGCCATTGAAGACATCTTTTTACCGGAGGAGGTAGAGCATGGCCGCCGAGATGCGTGAGCGCAGCTTAGATTTAACTCTTGCTGTTTTGCTACTGATTATCGTCATAGGTCTCTGGCGGGGGGCGGACGCCGCCTCCTGGGCGTTGGCTTGGGTATACACCCTAATAAACACTCTCGCCGCCTTGGCAATTGGCTACATAGGCGCCTTTGGCGGAGGTGACGGCGACGTCGAGATAACGCTAGATAAAAAGTCTTTGGCCCGCAGGGGCTTTGCCTCCTTATTGAGGCCGCTGGCCATATGGGCACTTCTGACCTTGCTCGCCACGATATATCTGGTAGCGCGCGGGCACATCTTATTTATGTTGCCGCTCGCGTCTTTGATGGTATTCGTATTTCCGGATGCCGAAGATCTGGTGGCTGACGAGTACGTCCGCCAGGTCATGGCGAAGGCCGCGGCTTTGGGCGGCTCTTTGGCCTTTGCTCTGGGGTTGTTGGCGATCGTTTTTTATAAACCATTACCGCTCGAGCTGCTGGCGGCAATGCTGGCGGTCTACTTGATAACCATAGAGTGGGCAGCCTTCCGCGCGCTGCGTTAGACTTGGTGCATGCAACGCGCCTACATCGCAGAGATAGCTCGCTACGAGGGCCAGACCGTACGAATTGCGGGCTGGCTCGTTAACCGCCGCAGCAAAGGCAAACTGCATTTCCTAATCGTCCGTGACGGCACCGGCTTCTTGCAAGCCACGGTTTTCAAGGGCAACGTGGACGAGGATACTTTTATCCGCGCCGACCACCTGCGCCAGGAAACCGCGCTGCAGGTATGGGGGAAGGTAAAGGCCGACTCGCGCGCGCCAGGCGGCTATGAGCTGGAAGTGGCGGGCCTGAAAATAGAGAGCGAACCCGAGGGCGAGTACCCCATTACCCCCAAGGAGCACGGCACTGAGTTTTTGATGGACAATCGTCACCTCTGGTTGCGCCACCGTCGCCCCTGGGCGGTAATGCGCATACGTGACGAGGTTGAGAGAGCCACCCACGACTTCTTTTCTGAACGGGGCTTTATTCGCTTTGATACGCCGATCCTGACGCCCAACGCCGTTGAGGGCACCACGGAGTTATTCGAAGTTGACTTGTTCGACGGGCAAAAAGCCTATCTAAGCCAGTCCGGTCAGCTGTACGCCGAGTCCGGCGCCATGGCGTTCGGTAAGGTGTATACCTTTGGTCCTACCTTTCGCGCCGAGCGCTCTAAGACCCGCAGGCATCTGTTGGAATTTTGGATGATTGAGCCGGAGGCGGCCTACCTGGACCACGAAGGGAATATCGCCCTGCAAGAGGCGTACTTGAGTTATCTGGTGTCCAGGGTCTTGCAGAATCGTATTACTGAGCTGGAAATGCTGGGGCGTTCGCCGGAGGCGCTTGAGCCGGCCGCTACGGGAGAATACCCGCGCATCAGCTATAAAGAAGCCATTGAAATACTCTCGCGACTTGCCGACCGCGATAGCGCAATCGAGGCAATACCTTACGGTGAAGATTTTGGGGCGCCCCACGAAGCGGCGCTGAGCAGGGAGTTTGACAGACCTTTGTTTATCGAAAAATACCCTGCAGAAATCAAAGCGTTCTACATGCAGCCCGACGACGAAGACCCCTCGCTGGTAAAGAACGACGACGTTCTGGCGCCCGAAGGATACGGCGAGATAATTGGCGGCTCAGAGCGTATATACGAACCTGGTCTGCTGCTCAAGAGGATTCGCGAACACGACCTGCCGTTAGAGGTCTATGACTGGTATATGGACTTAAGGCGCTTTGGCGCGGTGCCGCATTCCGGCTTCGGCCTTGGGCTCGAGCGTACGGTGGCCTGGATATGCGGCCTGCAGCACGTGCGCGAGGCTATACCCTTCCCCAGGATGTACAACAGGATGCGGCCTTAGGGCTGCCCATAGAGGCGAATAATGAAAGCAAAACTACAACTGCCAGAAGAAGCATCCGCCCTGTTGGTTACGCACCCCGCCAACGTGCGCTACCTCTCAGGATTTAGCGCGCCCAGTGACGGCATGGTTCTTTACAGGCCGTCAGGCAGCCTGCTATTCACCGACTCCCGTTACAGCGAGCAGGCCCAAGCCGAGTCCACAATTGAAGTTGAGATAGTCGATCCGCGAGAGGGCTACGCTTTTTTGCGAAAGCACTTAGACGTAGGCGTACTTGCTTACGAAGCGCACGGAATGTCTTGCGAGCGTCTTCGGAAGATAGCGTCTGATCTCAAAATCAAGCTCATGGCTACAACGGGGGTAGTCGAAGAAGCCAGGCTCGTTAAGAGCAAGGAAGAAGTGCAGCTAATAGCTGCTGCCGCGCGCCTCAGCGACGAGGGTTTTACGCACATATTGCCATTTATAAAAGCCGGAGCCAAAGAGCTGGACGTTGCTTTAGAGCTGGAGTTTTGGCTCAGGAAGAACGGCGCCGAGGCGGCCGCCTTCGACTTCATAGTCGCTTCGGGGGCGCGCGGCTCCTTGCCGCACGGCGTCGCCAGCGATAAGGCGATTGCCGCTGGAGAACTGGTAACCCTTGACTTCGGCGCAGTGATAAAAGGCTACCACTCCGATATGACACGCACTGTGGCTGTCGGCCACGCTGGAGAAGAAATGCGCCGCGTCTACGAAGTAGTCGCCAGAGCCTTGCAAACCGCGATAGAGGCGGCTCGCCCCGGCGTTAGCGGGTCGGAACTAGACAAAGCCGCCCGCGATGTAATAGCAGAAGAGGGCTACGGCGCGTATTTCGTACACTCCCTGGGCCATGGCGTAGGCCTGGAGATACACGAGCGGCCCTTTTTGAACTCTCGCTCGGATACTATCCTGCGTGAGGGCATGGTTATTACGCTCGAGCCGGGCGTCTACCTGCCGCATAGAGGCGGCGTTCGCATTGAAGAACTGGCGCTGGTTACTGAGCGGGGCATAGAACTCCTCTCGCACTCGCCCAAGGAGTACCTGGAGTTATAGTGTTCACGCGTTACATTTTGATTCTTTTGGCGACTATGATACTCCTGCCCTCCTGCGCCCCTGCGCTGGAGCGGCAAAGCGAGAGAAAGCCCAGCACTGAGTACTTTTATATCGTTAAGCCCGGAGACACCCTTTTTAGCATAGCCAAGAGGTATTCTCTCGAAGTCGGCACGCTAAAAGCCGCTAACAACCTAAAGGGCGACTACATTTATCCGGGCGAGCGCTTGCTGCTTGCAACGCGCGATGACGCCGAAGACGACCTGAGCTCTTTTCAGGAAACAGGAGCCGCGTCGTGGTACGGTGCAAAATTCAACGGTAAACCCACCGCGAGTGGAGAGATATACAACATGTACGCCTATACCGCCGCTCACCCCTGGCTTCCTTTCGGCACCCTAGTAAGAGTAACCAGGATAGACAACGGCGCCAGCGTAGTCGTCAGGATAAACGACCGCGGCCCCTTCAAGAAGAACCGCATTATCGATCTAAGCTACGCTGCGGCGCTGGCGATAGATCTCGTTAAAAACGGCACCGCTACGGTAAGGCTGACAATAGTAGGGAGCAGGCGACGATGACTTACGGTTTTCACCAGTCGATAGCGGGAAAGCTGGGCGTC
>JALSMT010000023.1 GCA_026987375.1 Thermaceae bacterium
ATCAGGCGTTCCATCAGGTCGGCGGCGTAACTGGTGGCCTCGGGCGCTCCAGGCAATATGCGGAAGGTGCGCTCGCCGCCTGGCTTGCGCTCGGCTCGCAGGCACAGCGCCCGCCCGCCTTGGCGGCACTCCCTGCCGGCGAATTCGAAAAGGTGTGTCACAAAATACACCCTCACGCCGGCTTTGAGAAGCGCCCCCAGCAGTTCGCTCGCCACCTCTGAGGCCTCGTGCTCGTACGTAGAAGAAAACGTTTCGTTGAGCAACAGCAACGAGTCGGGGCCTAGTTTTTTCAGCAACTGGCTGAGGCGCGCCAGCTCTTCCTCAAACTTGCCGCGCTCCAGGCCTTCCTCCTCCGCCTGCACGAAGTGGCTGAATATCCCCTGGCGTACCTCTGCGGCAAAAGTCTTTGCGGCGACGAATAAACCGGCCTGCATCATTAGCTGGGCGACGCCTAGCGCGCGCAAAAAGGTAGTCTTGCCGCCTTTGTTGGCTCCGCTAATCAGCAACAGGCTCTTAGCGTCGGCGGCGAGGTCGTTGCCCACTACCGCGCCCCCTGTGCGCAAAGCCAGCCCTGGCTCGTAAAGAGAAGAAGCGTTGAGCAGCCCCGAGCCGGCTGAACCTGGCTCGGGAAAGCAGACAGGAAGCCGCAAACTCAGGAGTTCCCGCCGCAGGTTGGCCGCCGCCAGGTAAAAAGCTAGTTGGTAGCGCAGGTTCTCGAAAAAGGAAAGCAAGGAGCCGGCGCCGCCGGAGACGATAGCGGCCGCCTCGGCTATGCCCCTTTCCCTTATGTCCGCCAGAGCGCGCGCCCCGGCTACGTCGCGGTCGGCGACGGTAACCAGCCACTTAGGGCGCGGCCCCTGCAAAAAACCCAGCAATCCCGCACGGCGCGGGGGCAGGCGCAGCTTATAGCCGCTCCCCTGCAGGCCGGCGCCCAGCGCAACGCTCAGCCAGTAGCCCTGCTGGCCGCTCAGTTCGGCCAGCAGGGCCGATGCCGAAGCAAAAAACTCATCGTTCAACTGCTGCCTCGCTCGCTCGAAGAAAGACGTAAATGCGGGCGACTTGAACGCGCCCCCTTTGGTTTTGGCGTACAATCGCAACTTTTTAAGATAGCTGAGCAACGAGACCGTCAGCTCGCGCGCGCCGTACAGAGCGCTCGACGGTTTGCGCCAGGAAAAACCAAAGTGGGCCCGCCGCGCCGTTTCCAAGGCCTGCTGCGCCAGTTGGTAGAGTTCCAATACTTCGTCGGGCTTTGCGATGACGTCTCGCAAGACATTCTGGCGGTATAGCGCCTCCTGCAAATCGCTGTAAGGAGCGCTCAACAGAACTTCCCTAAAGGACTGTCGCCATAACTCCTCACCGTCGCCGGCCGCTTCTATTAGCGCATGCAACCCCATGTCTTGCTCCAGCTCGGCGGCATAAGGCGCCGGCTGCGGCAAAGTGTCTCGTTCGGGGTTAAGCAGCAGGACCTTCACCGCGATAGCTCCTCGGCTATATTCTCGGAAGTCAGGCCGTATTTGCGCACCAGCGCTTGCACGTAGGCGCGACCGCTGGGGCGTCCCGGCAGGATCTTGTATGTCCTTATCGTGGGGTCGGCCTCGTCCACCTGCGCTGCCAGGCTAACTACCCCGGGCAGCCTGGCCAGCTCGTCGAGGAAGGCCACCCAGACTAAAGGGGTCTTTTTGTCTATCAGTCTTTGCAAGAGCGCGCGGCTTAGCCGCAGAGCATCCTCTTGAGCGGCTGAGGCGAAAGGCTCGTTGAGAATCGCCAGCGAGTGGGGGCCGGCGCGCTGCAGTAGATAGCGGAAGCGCTCCAGGTCTTTCTCCAAGCGGCTCTTCAAGTCGGCGGCGTCTTCGCGGCGCGGGAAGTGGCTCAGGTAATGACCCGGCAGGGAAAGGCGCGCGCGCTCAGCGGGGACGTCCAAACCTAATGCGTTGAGGTAGTGAAGCTGCCCGACCATGCGCGCGAAGGTGGTCTTGCCCGCCTGGTTGGGTCCGGTCACCAGCAGGGCCGCGGCTTCTTCGTGAAACTCGAAGTCATTGGCCACGGCCTTCGCGCCTTGCTGCAGCAGCTTGAGCGTTAGCCCCAGCTCCACCGCCCCTTTGGCCCAGCTGGGTGCGCCCTCGGCCGGGTCGGCGAATGAAAACGTAACAGACGCCTTGCGCGCAGGCGTAGTGTAGTCGTAGTAGCTGAGGTAGAAGGCAACGCCTTTCTCCAGCTCGCGCAAGCCATCATCCCAAAAGTTCTGGTACTCTTCGCTAAAAGCGCGCAGGCGTGCGAAGACTCGCGGGTACAGCTTGGCGACGCCCTCGAGCACCTGTTCTTCAATGTGATTCAGACCCGAGTGGTCGGCGAAGGAAAAGCGGCGTCGCTCCCCGCCGTCGGCGAAGATGGCGAAGGTTTTTTGTAGCTGGGAGGAAAGATCGGGCAGCTCGTCGTAAGGGAAAACGCCAATGCGTCCGTCGCTGACGTGTAAAAGATATCTGACCCCAGCCAGCTCGCCCAGCAGGGCGTCAAGCTCGGACTGCAGGCGCTCCCGCCAAGCCGAAGAACGGTAGCTTTCAAGGTATTCGCGCGCCTCCTGCAGGGCTTTCGAGCGGGGCGAGAGCGCCGCTAGCGACTCCGCGAAACCGTCTACCGCACGCAAATAGTAGCGCAGCGCGTCTAAAAACCAGCGCTCTTGCTGGCGTCGCGCAAACGCCTTTTGCGCGGAGAGCAACGTCTGGCGCGCCCGCTGCAACCCCTGCAGGAAGCTCCGCGCCGCCTCATTCAGGCCCGGACTTTGCAAGTCGGCGAAGACGTGCTGGCGGTAGCGGACGGCCTCACGCGAACGCAGCGGACGGTGGTATATCTCCTCTAATGAGTATTCCCGCCAGTTATCCAAGGCGCCGGATATTACGCGCTCCAAACCCAGGTCGAGCAGCAGTTGGTCGTCCGGCGGCTCGGCGTAGAGCGGTTGGTCTTCTTCGGGCAACAGCAAGCTGGGGGTCCGCAATTTCCCTCCGCTTCAATTGTAGTCCCACAGATGAGGGCGCTCTCTGCGGTGGATTTTACCCGTGAGCAAGGTAAAATGCCCCAAAGGGGGTTTGTATGAAACGTCTTCTCGTCGCGCTCGCGTTCATGTCGCTAGCCGCCTTGGGGCAGAAAGTGGGGCTCGAGCCCGTTGCCCAAAACCTCGACAAACCCGTTTTCCTGACGCAAGAACCCGGCGGTCCGCTACTGGCGGTCTTGCAAAAGGGCCGCATAGTAGCCCTCACCAGCGGCGGGCAAAGCCCCTGGCTGGACGTCAGCAACAAGGTGAGCTGCTGCGGCCAGCGCGGACTGCTCTCCATAGCCTTTCACCCCGGTTACCGCAAGAACCGGCGCTTCTTCCTCTACTACACTGACCGCCGCGGTTACGTCGTAATCGAGGAATATCGCCGGAAAAAGCCCTTCCGCAACCTCCTCCGCATCAAAGAACCCAGCCCCAACAACAACGGCGGCGGCCTGGCCTTTGGCCCTGACGGCTACCTCTACGTCGGCACGGGCGACGGCGGCGTAACGGGCGATCCGCAAAACAACGCCCAAAACCCGGCCAGCCTGCTGGGAAAGGTGCTGCGCATAGACGTTGACGGCGGTAATCCTTACGCAATACCCGACGACAACCCCTTTGCCTTCAACGACAGCTACCGCCCCGAGATATGGGCGCTGGGGCTGCGCAATCCCTGGCGTTTCAGCTTCGACCGCGAAAGCGGCGACCTCTACCTGGGCGACCAGGGGCAGAACAACTGGGAAGAGATAGACTACGTCCCCGCGCCGCCGGGCAGCGGCGGCGGTCTCAATTTTGGTTGGAACGTTCTAGAAGGCAATCACTGCTTCAAGGCCAACAAGGAGTGCTCGCGCCTGAGAATGGAGCCGCCGATCATCGAGTACAGCCACAAAGTCGGCTGCGGCGTAGTGGGGGGATACGTTTACCGCGGGTCCAAGATGCCGGCTCTGCAGGGCTCTTATCTTTTTGGCGACTACTGCAAGGGCCTAGTCTGGCAGGCCGTCTGGCAAGGCGACGCCTGGAAAACCAAGGTGCTGCTAAGAAGTGATCTCAAGATAAGCAGTTTCGGCGAGGACTCGGCCGGCGAGCTCTATCTGGTGGACTACGGCGGCGCGGTCTACCGGCTGGTCCCTTCGCGCTGAATCTCTGCCGGCCAGACGCCCCCCGCCTCCTCCCAAGCTCGCGCCATGTCCGCCGGCAGCGGCGCGGTAAAACTCATAATCTTCCCCGTGCGGGGGTGCGGCACCCGCAGCTCGTAGGCGTGTAACGCCAGTCTGTTTATGTACGGAGAGGGCTTGCCGTATAGCGGATCCGCCCAGATGGGAGTATGCAGGTGCTTGAGGTGAACCCGTATCTGGTGGGTGCGGCCGGTGTGGGGTCTGGCTTCTAGCAACGAGCCTTCGTCGCTGCGCGCCAGCACCGTAAAATCGGTCTCGGCGTAACGCGGCCTGACCCCTCCTACGTGCATCTTGTGGCGCTGCACCGGGTGCCTGCCGATGGGGGCGATTACGTTGGCGCTCACGGCTGCGCCTTGGCAAAGAGCCAGATAGCGCTTGAAGACATACCGTTTCCTAAAAGACTCGGAAAGCCGCCGCAGGGCCTCTTCGTGCCGCGCAATGACGATTACGCCTGAGGTTTCCTTATCCAAGCGGTGGACTATTCCCGGCCGCAAAGACTCCCCCTCGTCCACGACCCAGCGCCCCAAGATCGCGTTGACCAGGGTGCCCGAATAAACGCCTGGGGCGGGGTGGGTGATCATCCCCGCGGGCTTGCTGACGACCACTATGTCCTCGTCTTCGTAAAGCACCAGCAGGTCCAGGTCCTCGGCTTCGACCCGCGCCTGCCGCTGCGGCGGCGGTCTCACCTCGACCTCTTCGCCGCGCAAACGCAGGGAGGCCTTTTGCGCCACTCGACCCGCCACGCGCACGTAGCCGCCGCTTATCCACTCCTGCGCCTTGGTTCTGCTAACCTCCATGGCGCGCGCCACCGCTTGGTCCAACCTTTCCTCGCCGGCGCTAAAGAACTTGGCCTCGTCCGCGGTCACTTATACATCTTAGCCCGCCAAGTGCGGCCTGTCAGCAAGGGTAGAATGCGGACGTGCAGCACGTCATCTCGCGCCAGCAAAGCTACCCTTTGACCGCAGCGGCCTTCTGGGCGGCGCAGTGGCTGAGCGGCTTTGCAAGACCGCTGCGGCAGGAGCTCAACCAGGCCCTGGCCGAGCGCTCGGGAGCCTTGTGGCGGCCGCTGCAGGTGCGAAAGCTCGAGTCCGCCACGATCCGCGACTGGATAGCGGGCGCCCTGGTCCCGGACGAGTGGTGGCGGGTTTTGGACGGCGCTCCCGTCAGCAACTTATACAGGCGGGAACTACTGAGCAACCGCGACCCGCAAAACGTGCGCGACTTTTCCGGCGGCCCTTACGGTCTGGTAATCCGCCGCAGCTCCATCCGCGCCTTGCCCACCTGGTCGCGCGGGCAGAAGCCGGCCGACGAAGACGGCTTTGACCGCTTGCAACACGGCTCGCTGGAGCCGCTAACGCCGTTGGCTCTGCTGCACTCCAGCGCCGACTCGGAGTGGTGGTTTGCCCTGGCGCCCGATTATCGCGGCTGGGTGCCCAAGGAGGACGTGGCCCACAGCTACGACTACCAGGCCATGAATAACCTCTTGCGGTTCCGCGGCGCGGTCTTGCTCTCGCCACACGCGCGGCTGCTGGCGCCCAACGGCGATACGCGGGTGCAAATGGGCACGCGCCTGCCGGACCTGCAAGGCGGCGAACTGCCCTACCCGGCCCGCAAAGACGACGGCGAGCTCGAGTGGAGCAAGGCGAGGCTAGACGGCGCTTACCGCCTGGCGGATGACTACTTGCGGCTAACTCCTGCGGCCTTCTTCAGCGTTGCTCTCACCCCGCTGGGGCAACCCTACGGCTGGGGAGGCGTAACCCCCCAGGGGCCGGCGATTGACTGCTCGCGATTCGTGCAAGACGTCTTCAAGGTCTTCGGCTTGATGTTGCCTAGAGACGCCTCACGCCAGTGCGCCGCCACCTACCCGGCCATCACCTTCTCCGCAGGCGAGCCGCACCAGGAGCGGGCCGCGCGCCTCTCGGCCCTACGGCGCGGACCGGCCATCCTCTGTATGCCCGGCCACGTCATGCTCTATCTAGGCCGGGCCGACGGCTGCCACCACGCGGTTCACGCCTTCTGGGCCTACAAAAAACCGTCCGCCGCCGGAGAAGAAACGGTTCCGGTGCGAAAGGTGGTCGTCTCGAGTCTCGACCTGGGAATGGGAACCTCCAGCGGCTCACTGCTGGAGCGGCTGACCTCGGTCAACCTGCTCGAGCGCCCGCACTAAATGGTAAAGGGCTTGGTGCTGCGGCAACCGCACCCCCTCTTCCCCGCCCCAAGATAGCAACACGCCGGTAATCTCGGCAATCTCGGTCGGGCGCCCCGCCATAACGTCAGCCAGCATGCTGCTGATATTATCCGCCGTAGCCCGCGCCACCCGCGCGGTCAGCTCTAACACCTCGGCCTCCTGCAAGCTCAACCCCCGGCCCCGCAAGACGGGCGTCATCTCGCGCGCCAGCTCCCGCACCATGCGCCAGGCGGGTTCTCGCAGCACGTCCCCGTTCTTTATTCGCAAAACCGCGGTCAGCGGATTTAGTAAAAGATTGACGGCCAGCTTCTGCAAACGGGCTTCGTCGATGTCGGCGCTTACCTCCGCCGGCAGCCCCGCCGCCGTCATCATCTGCGCCAGCTCAGCAAAACCCGGCGGCAGCCAGCTGTGGCCCGCAGCCTCCCAAACCACGTCCTCTCCCTGACGCCAGGCCGCCGCGGTTGTGGCGCCTTGATCCGCCATTACGCCGCGGGCGGCGGCGCGCAAACGTTCCAAGACCCAGCCGTTTTGCAGACTTAGCACTCCCGCGCTCGCCAATCGCGCCGCGGTGTGCGCCGCCGCTTCGGTATCGGGCCCCTTGACCAAAACTATCGCCCAGCGCGCGTCTGGGGCGTCATCCCCGGCAAAGGCTTCGGGGTAAACAAAGCTTTCCGCGCCGTCCGGACCGCGTAATGCGTAACCGGCGCGTAGGCGCCGCGCCCCCTCTTCTCCGCGGGCGACGAGCGCCACCCGCGCCACCCGCGCCAGCGCCGCGGCGAATACGCGCCCCAGCGCCCCGGGCCCCACTACGGCCACCTGATACTCAGTCTTTCTCGCCGTACAAACCCTCCAACTCTCCCTGCTCCATAGAGTAGGCGTGCTCTTCTGCGGGGAAAGCGCCGCTGCGCACGTCCGCTGCGTAAGCGCTTATGGCGTCGCGAATCAAGGATCCGCCCTCGAGATAGCGCTTGACGAAACGCGGTTTGAAGCGGTCGAAGACGCCTATCAGGTCGTGAAATACCAACACCTGGCCGTCTACGTCGCCGCCCGCCCCAATACCGATAGCGGGTATATTCAACTGCTTGCTTATCAACTGCGCCAGCTGCGCGGGCACCATCTCCAAGACCACGCCCCAAACGCCGGCATCCTGCAGCGCCAGGGCGTCGGCCAGCAACCTCTTGGCCGCCAGGGAATCGCGCCCCTGCACTTTGTAACCGCCCAAGCTGCCGGCGGTCTGCGGCGTCAGGCCCAAGTGCCCCAGAACCGGCACGCCCGCCGCCAGCAACGCCTTTATCACTTCCAGCTTGGCTCCCTCCAGCTTTACCGAGTCCGCGCCGCCCTCCTTGATGAGACGCTCGGCCGCGGACAGCGCCCGCTCGGGGGTGGCGTCGCTCATAAAGGGCAGGTCGGCGACTATGTGAACGCCCGGCGCACCGCGGCGCGCCGCTTTGCTGTGGTGCAAGACCTCTTCGAGCGTTACCGGGACCGTCGAGTCGTAACCGAGCACCACCATGCCCAGAGAATCGCCCACCAAAATGACGTCTACCCCGGCTGCGGCCGCCAGTTTGGCCGAAGGATAGTCATAAGCGGTCAGCATCACCAGGCCGCCCCGCCCTTTGCGGGACTTGAGTTCGGGAATGGTCAGTCTCGCCATGGCCGCATTCTACGCGCCCAGCTAATACTTGTTAGGGAATGTGTGTATAATTATTCTGGATGATGGCGGCTTTGGGAAATACCGTTCATGGTAGCCGGATTGATGAAGAATACTGGCAACGCTACTACTGGACTATCGTTGGGCTGATATTAATAGTTGCCTTACTGGCCAACCTTCCCCTCGCCAAAAGCGGCGACTGGCTCAGTTACGGCATTTTTCTGGTTTGGAGCTCCCTCTGCTTCGCAATTTCACGCCGCCGGCAGGACCTCGCCCGCTGGGTTCACGGCATTGGAGTTATACCAATACTTTCGCTCTACGCCCACCTTCCCAACGTCAGTATTTCTCCTGAACAACAAGTGTATTTTTACGTCTTGTTCGCCTTTTTCCCCATGTTCAGCTTGGCGGCGATGTTGGGGCTTGCTGGTTACGCGAGCGGGCTGGTTCTGACCGTTGCATTCGGTTTAGACCTGCTGGCGCGCACCCCCGAAATCATTGGCTTTGTCATATTGTTTTGGGGCTTAGCCGGCGCCGTAGGCTGCATCTACCATCATTTAGCGAAAGGACTCATCGCACAGTACGAGCTAATGTCCAGGCTAGCGCTGAGCGATCCCCTCACCGGTCTGGGAAACCGCCGCGCCCTGGAGCGCGACTTCGTCCGCTACCGCGATCTTGCTTCCCGTTCAGGTAAGCGCCTCGTCCTTACCTTCTGGGATATAGACAGCCTCAAAAAAATTAACGACGAAAAGGGGCACCGCTTCGGCGACCTGGTAATCAAACGCTTTGCCAAAGCTCTGGTGGAAAACGCCCGCGCTAGCGATCCTTTTTATCGCATAGGCGGCGACGAATTTGCCGGATTGCACATCGGTCTAGACAATCCGGAGCAGATAATTCAACGCGTCTTGCTAAACGTACCCAACTGCTCGGTGGGCTGGGTGGACGCCGACAATCTGAGCCTTGAAGAAGCCTACCAACTAGCCGATAAGAAAATGTACGACCACAAAGCAACGAAGGCTTAAAAGCAATCGGCCGCTGCTCGTCTATACTCCAAGCATGCCGTCAACACACCCAGACCCGGGCATTCAGGCTTTTGCGCAACGCCTTCGAAACGAGTTTGCCGTCGAGGCCAGCGGCCACGACTGGTGGCACGTCTGGCGCGTCTGGCGGCTGGCGCGCCGCATAGCCGAGGTCGAGGGGGGAGACCTCTACGTGGTGGAGCTAGCCGCCTTGGGCCACGACGTCGAAGACCACAAGCTGGGGCGGCCTCCGGGTACGCTGGCCACCTGGCTGGAAGAGGCCGGCGTTGACGGAGCCAGCGCGGCGAGGGTGGTAGAAATAGCCCAGCGAGTGAGTTTCAAAGGCGCGGGCGTGGCCGACGAAATGCCGACGCTCGAGGGGCAAATAGTCCAAGACGCCGACCGCCTCGACGCTTTGGGCGCGATAGGTATCGCCCGCACCTTCGCTTATGGCGGCGCTAAGGGTAGATTGCTCTACGACCCTTCCGAGTCTCCCCAACTGCACGGCAGCTTCGAGGAGTACAAGAATGCGGGCTCGAGCTCGCTAATGCACTTCTACGAAAAGCTCTTTTTGCTCAAGGACCGCCTGCACACCCCCGCGGCGCGCGCCATAGCGCGCGAGAGGCACGCCTTTATGGAGCAGTTCGTAGAGCGCTTTCTCGCCGAGTGGTCAGGCGGCGACTAGAGCCCAAGCCGGCGTAGCCAATGCGCCAGCGTCCGCACCTCGCGGTTGCGCCCCGACCAGACCCGCACCTCCGCCCTCACCCGCTCGAGAACCTCGCGTAGGTAGCGGTCGCTGGCCAGTACGTCTACATAAGGAACTACCGTAGCCGCCATGATCACGTCCACCAGGTCGCTGGGCTGGGGTTCGCGGCCGCGCTCGAGCGAGTGGAAGGCCACCAGCCGGCCCAACAGCTGGAAGAAAGGCGCGGCCTCGGCCGCCCGCCCGAGCCCCAGTCGCCGCCGCGCCCAGGCGCGCGCCGCCGCCGCGCGCTGGTAAAAGTCGCCCTCAAGTTCCAAATCCAAAAGCCCCCAAAGCGGCGCTAGGTCCGCCGGTTCCTGCCAGCTGCCCCGGCGCCAGAGGAAGTCGGATGGATCAAGAGCGCCGCGCTGCGCCTGCCGCCGCACCACGTCGGGCCAGGGTCGCACCCAAAAACCGCCGCTCACCCGCGCGAACATCCGCCGGAAGGTGGGCAGCAGGTAGCCGCCGTGCAGTTCCAGCACGTGAAACGGGCTGGGCGGCGCGACCGCCCGCTCGCCCAAGGCCAGCAGGGCCTCCCAGACCTCGCCAAAGGCCTCCTGCCCCGGCAGCGCCAGCAGGTGCTTGGCGATGCGCGAAGAGTAGTTCTGGTCCAGGTAAACGAGCACGGCGGCCAACTCCCTTAATCTAAGTTTATGAGACTACTAACCTTCGTCGTTTTGCTGGCCTCGGCCTGCGGCTGGGCCGGCGAGCAGCCCAAGACCACCGCCTGGGGCCCCTACGCCATGCGCCTGGAGGACTACCACAGCGAAGACGGCCTTGGGGGGCAACGCTTGCTGTTGATAAAAGACGGTGAAGAAACGGTGCTGGCCGACGGCGTGCGGGTGCGCTACAGCTTGGCCGAGGTGACCGGCGAGGGTCTGCCCGAGCTGCTGGTGACCGGTTATTCCGGCGGGGCCCACTGCTGTTTTAGCGAATACGTTTTCTCACTGCAAAACGGCCGGGTCGTAACCCTGAGCGCCGGCGACTGGGGCAACGGCGGGCTGCTGGCCGCGCGCGACCAGAACGGCGACGGCCAGGACGAGCTGACCTTCGTATACGTCTACGGCTACCTGGGCGGGCTATGTTACGCCTGTTCGCCGGCCCTATGGCGCACCTTCGAGTGGCGAGGCGGCCTTTTCGTCGACGCCACCCGCCGCTTTCCGGACATCACCCGCAAACACATGGAAGAGGCCCGCAAGGCCTTGCTGCGGGAGACCGAGGGCGACGGGCGCCGGCATTGGGCCGCCGAGTACTGGATAAACGCCTACGCCCTGGGACAGGGGGACGGGGCCTGGGCCTGGCTGCAAACCCACACCGAGCCGGAGCTGCGCGACTGGCTGCGCCAGCAGCGGATCGTACTGCTACGCCCCTTCTCGGCGCTGCCCTAAAAACAGCTTGGTTCCGGGCGGGTATCATAGACCCGTGGAGCTCGACCTTACCCTGCGCCCCGAGAGCCTGGACGACTACGTCGGACAACAGCGGCTCAAGTCCAAGCTGGCCGTTTACCTGCAGGCCGCCAAGCAGCGCGGCGAGCCCCTGGACCACCTGCTCCTCTTCGGACCGCCGGGGCTGGGCAAGACCACGCTGGCCCACGTAATCGCCGCCGAGATGGGGGTAAACATCCGCGTCACCTCGGGCCCGGCCATCGAAAAACCGGGCGACCTGGCGGCCATCCTGACCAACAGCCTGGAAGAGGGCGACGTCCTCTTCATCGACGAGATCCACCGCCTCAGCCGCACCGCTGAAGAACACCTCTACCCGGCCATGGAAGACTTCAAGATCGACATCGTCATCGGCCAGGGGCCGGCGGCGCGCACCATCCGGCTGGACCTGCCGCGCTTTACCTTGATAGGCGCCACCACCCGCCCGGGGCTGATCTCGGGGCCGCTGCGCAGCCGCTTCGGGATCGTGGAACACCTGGAGTTTTATAGCGAAGAGGAGCTGGCTCAGGGGGTCGAGCGCGACGCCCGCCTGATGGGCATCGCCGTCGAGCGCGAGGCGGCGCTGGAAATAGGCCGCCGCAGCCGCGGCACCATGCGCGTAGCCAAGCGTCTCTTCCGCCGCGTGCGCGATTATGCGGAGGTGGCGGGAGAAGAAACCGTTTCGCTAGAGCGCACCCGCAAGGCGCTGAACGCGCTGGGCCTCGACGAACTGGGCCTCGAGCCCCGCGATCGCCGCATCCTGGAAACCATGGCCCTCAAGTTCGCCGGCGGTCCGGTGGGCCTGGACACCCTGGCCACCGCCATGCACGAAGACCCGGCCACCCTGGAAGAAGTGCACGAACCCTACCTCATTCAGCTGGGGCTGGTGCAGCGCACCCCGCGCGGGCGCGTGGCCACCGCCAAAACCTACCAGCACCTGGGCCTGCCCTTACCCGACGGCGCTCAGCCGCTCTTTGGAGAAGAATGATAAAGGGAACGCTCGCAGAACTAGACCTGGGCGAGCTCCTCAAGGCGCTGGAGGCTGCCAAGCGTTCGGCGGTGATAACCGTCAAAGCGCGCGCCGGTACGGGACGCGTTTATCTCAACATCGGCCGCATGGTCTACGCCCGCACCGAGCCGGGGCCGCACCTGGGCGAGTATTTGGTGCGGTTGGGATACCTCAACGTCAAGGAGGTGCAAAACCTGGTGCAGTTGCAGCGCAGCGAGAATCCGGGCACGCCCCTGGGCCAGCTGGCCCTCTCCAGAAAGCTGATTGACGAACACGACCTGCGCGAGGCGCTCTTTTACCAGGTAATAGAAGCGATAGCCACCATGCTCTCCTGGAGCGAGGGGACTTTTCTAGCCGAGGGCTACGGCGACAACGCCTCGCAAATCCCCCTACCTCACACTCTAGAAACTAGGTCCGCGGTCTTGGAGGCGGCCCGCCGCCTCGACGAGTGGCAGCGCGGCCTGGTGGAACCGGACGAAGTGCTGGTGCTGGGCGGTGACCCTACCCGCCATTCGCTGCCGCGCGAGGCCTGGCAGCTTTTGGAGCTGGCCGACGGAGCTCACCGCGCCCGCAGCCTGGCGGTGGAAGCGGGGCTGGCTGAGGAGCACGCCTTTCACCTGCTTTACGAGCTAAAGAGTCGCGGCCTGCTGCGGCCCGCTACGGTAGCCCCCGAAGACCCGCTGGTGCTCGTCTGGGCTGACTCGGCGCTGGTGCGCCGCCTGCTCTTCGTGCTGCTGGAAAGGGAGCGCTTCCGCACGCTGATAGCTCCCAATCATGAGCTGGCCCGCCGCATGATCGAGCGCAAGAAACCGGCCGCGGTCCTCATCGAGGGCGAAGACGTGCCCGCGCGCGTCCGCCAGCTGCGCCAGCTAGACGCCGCCAAGTACGCCCCCATCTGGGTGATAAGCGAGCAGCCGCCGCGCGGACTCTGGGTGCGCAGCAGCCGCGTCAAACACCTGCCAAAGCCGTTCGAAGAGGCCGACGTGCTCGAGGCGCTGGCCCCGCTGCGGCGTTCAATCTAAACCCATAAATCAACCAGCTTACCCTTGTCCACGTCCACCAGCCCCTTGTCCGTAAGCTTGAGGTGCGGTATCACCTCGAGCGGCAGGAAGGCCAGCTGCATGAAGGGGTCGCGCGAGCGCGCTCCCAGCCCCTCGCGGACGGCGCGCAAAAGGTCGTCCATCTGTCGGCGCACCAGCTCGATGGGCTGGTCGGAGATGAGCCCAGCAATGGGCAGGGGAACCAGGCCCAGCACCTCGCCGCCGAGAGCCGCGGCGTAACCGCCGCCGGCTTCTATTACCGCCCGCAACGCCGTATACATCGAGGCGTCGTCCATACCCGCCACCGTAAGGTTGTGGCTGTCGTGGCCCACGCTGCCCGCTATGGCGCCGCGCTCTAGACCCAGCCCCTTTACAAAACCCAGCGCGTAACCGCTAGCGCCGCTATGACGCTCGACCACCGCCATCTTGGCTAGGTCGCGCCGCGGGTCGGCCAGCGCCAAACCGTCTTTTATTAGCGGTTGCAGGCGTTCTTCATCGCTAATCAGCTGTCCGGGGTGGACCACTATCACCCGTAAAAGCCCGGGCTTGGCGGCTACCCGCAGGTCCAGCGCGTCGGCGTCGGCGCGGACGCTATTCAGCACCGCGCCCTCCGGCGGCGGCGCGGCGCTATCAAAGAGCGCCCTGCCGCCGGCAGCCACCTTCTGGCCGCGGAACCAGACCGCCTCCGCCCTAAAGTCGCGCAGGTCGCTAAAAGCTACCATGTCGGCCCAGCGCCCCGGCGCCAGCGCGCCGCGGTCGCGCAGGCCAAAAGCCTCGGCGGCGCTCAATGTGGCCATTCGCAGAGCCAGCACGGCGGGCGTCCCCGCGGCGACGGCCAGCCTGAGCATATGGTCAACGTGTCCCTCGGCCAGCAGCTCGGGCGGGTGACGGTCGTCGGAGCAGAAAGCCATACGCGGCGCGGTCGCCGCCGAAACGGCGGGCAAGAGGTCTTGCAGGTTGCGCGCCGCGGTACCTTCTCTCAAGAACACGTAGAGCCCCGCCGCCACCTTTTCCAGGGCTTCTTCGGGGCTAACCGCCTCGTGGTCGGCCCAGGGGCCGGCGGCCGCGTAGGCCGCCAACGTTTTACCTCGCACGCCGGGGGCGTGCCCGTCTATCGGCCTGCCCCTAAACGCCAGCAGCTTTTCCAGGGCGCGCCCCTCGCCCGCTACCGCTCCGCGAACGTCCATGAACTCAGCCAGCCCCAAGACCCGCGGATGGCCCAGATAGCCCAGCAGATCCCGCACCTCCAGCCTGGCTCCGCTGCTGGAAAGCTCGCTGGCGGGAACGCAGCTGGGCAGGTTGACCATGACCTCCAAGGGTATGCCCTCGCTGGCGGCCAGCATGTAGTCAATACCCGCCAGTCCCGCAACGTTGGCTATCTCGTGGGGGTCGCTGATTACGGTGGTAGTCCCCCTGGGCGCCACCGCGCGGGCGTACTCGGCGGGGCGCACCATGCTCGATTCGAGGTGTACGTGGGCGTCTATCAGACCCGGGGCCAGAAAAGCTCCTTCCAGGTCCTCGCTGAGCTGGCCTTGGTACTCGCCCACTCCGGCTATCCGGCCCGCAAAAACCGCAACGTCGCCCCTTAGTATTCTGCCGCTCAGGACGTCCACCACCCTGGCGTTTTTTAACACCAGGTCGGCGGGTTCATCGCCGCGCGCCACGGCTAGCAGTTTTTTGTAGGTATCGCTCTCCATATTTGAGTATAGGCCAGCCAGGCCGCGGCGTGGAAGGCGCGCGCCACTGCTAGCGACCGCTCGTAGCGGAGAAGGCGTAGCGCCCCTGATAAAACATCTGCTGCGCGCCCCTCTCGGCCCAGCCGATGAGCCAGGCGTTGCTGCTGGGGTAACCCATTCCGCCAAAGTAAGCGCTGGAAACAAAGTTTACCAGCCCCTTCTTGACCACCAGCGGGTTGGAGCGCCAGTAGAGCGGCAGCGCCGGTAATTGTTGCAGCCAGATCTGTCGCATCCGTTGCAGGTAGCCGCGCCTTTTCCGGTCGTCGAACTCCAGCATCGCCCTGGCGCGCAGCTTGTCGTACTCGTCGCTGCGCCAGCCGAAGTTGACCCCGGCAAAGCCGTTGGCCGGCGTGGGAGTATTGCTCTGCTGCGTCAGGTAGTCTTTGTAAACGAATACGCCCCCTAAGTCATCGGCGTCCAACAACCAGGCAAACTGAAATAACCCGCGCCAGCTGCCCTGGTAGGCCCCGGCGAAAAAGCTCTTGGAAAAAGACGTCTTGGCGGGGACGCGGCGCACCTTCACGCGAATGCCGACTTTGGCAAGGTCCTTGGCGATGAAAGACTGCACCGCGTCGCGAACGCCGCCCTCGGTGACCACGTATTCCAGTTCGAAATCAATGTTTTGGCCCTGGGCGTCGGTTCTTTCCAGGTAGCCGTCGCCGTCCGCGTCGCGCCAGCCCAAAGAGGCCAGGATGCGGCGCGCCTTTTGGGGCTGGTACGAGTAGTGTACAGCGGCGCCGTCGTCTAGCTTGGCCGGGCAGACCCAGTCGTCAGCCAGGGCTTGCAAGCCGTCGAAAACGGCGTCCACCAGCCCCTTGCGGTCTATCGCATAAAGTAAGGCCTGCCTGGTTCTGGGGTCGTCCAGCCGCAAGCGCCGCACCGCGGCTACGTTCCTGAACTTGTTGACCTCGAGGTGCTCCCATACCAGGCTGGGCACCATCCAAACGTCCAGGGCGTCGCGGCTGCGCTTGGTGAGTTGCGGGGCTCGAGCCTCGTCGAAAGAAAGCGCCAGGCTGGCGCTGGCGTCTAGCTCGCCCCCCAGCAGCGCCACCAGCAGCGCGTTGGGGTCGGAAATGAAGCGATACGTCACTTTCTGAACGTACTTATCGCTGCCGCCTGGGGGCGTAATGAAAAAGCGCGGATTACGCGCCATCCATAGGCGCTCCCCCGCCCGCCAATCCTTGATTACGAAGGGCCCCGAGTAAACCAGCGAACCGCGGCTAAGGGCGCTGGGGGTGGCGAAACGCAGCACGAAACGGCGGAATATCTCGGCCGTCTTGTCGGCGTCCTTTTGCGGGTCCAGACCCGCCAACTGCGCCTTGGCCTGCCGCCAGGCCGCATACATAACGTGACGCGGCGCCAGGCCGATGGCCGACCCCTTGAGGTCGTAAAAATATCCGGGTTGAAAAGTAACCGTAAAGTCGCGCGGGCCCTCCGTCTTGAGGCTGACGCGCTTCCAGTAAGAGGCGTCCCGCACCGGCGCGCCGGGGTATTTACCCACCTGGTAATAAAAGGCGACGTCGTCGCTGGTTATCGGCTCGCCGTCGGACCAGCGCGCGTCGGGGCGCAGGGTGTAGTGGATGGAAACGCGCTTTTCCCCGTTTTTGAGGGTCTTCACCTTTACCCGGCCGTTGGCCAGGCTGGGCGCTTCCGTAGCTAGATAGGGCTGGTCGTTGCCCTCGATGTCTACGTACTCCAAACCCGCCCAGAGGTATTTTTCGACCTCGCGGCCCACTACTCCCCCGCCTACGAACGACCAAAAGTCTCCCAGAACCAGGGGTTCTTTGGCGGCGCCCACCACCAGGCTGTTGTCGGCGGGCCCGGCCAAAGAGAGCGTTCCAAGCGCTGCGGCGGTTATCAGCAAAACGAGGCTAGCGGTCTTCACCAGCTCTATTTATACGGGCGTGCGGTTTGACAATAGTGAAAGCCGCTTTACGGGTTTATGCTTGCTCCATGGACCTGCAAAAAGCCAGCCAAGCACTGCGCGAGCTGCACTCCCCCGCCTGGCTCTTCTACAGCTTCGCCAACGCCAACCCCCTGGCGCTCGAGCCCCTGGGGCTTGGCGGAGCGCACCTGACCCGTCGCTTCGCCTACCTGCTAACGGCCGACGGCGAGGCGCGTTTACTGGTTCACAGGCTCGAGTCTCAGCAATTCGACGCCCTGCCGGGAAAGCGCATCTACTACACCCGCTGGCAGGAGTTCGACAGCGGCCTAAAAGAGCTGCTGGCGGGCATAGACCGCGTCGCCCTCGATTACCAGCCCGGCGCCCAAATACCTTACCTTTCACGGGTCGACGCCGGCTTTTTGGACAAGATAAGGGCTCTGGGAGTAGAAACCGTCAGTTCCGCCCTGCCGCTGCTACGCCTGCAAACCTGGAGCGAGGCCGACCTGGCGTCCCACCGCCGCGCCGCCGCCGTGCTACACGAAGCCCGCGACGCCGCCCTGGCGTTCTTGCGCGCGCGCCTGCCCGACGCTGCGCCGCACGAGCTGGAAGTGCAGCGGGTCATGCTGGACGTCTTCGCAAAGCGCGGCGTCGAATACGACCATCCGCCCATCGTGGCCTTTGGCGCCAACGCCGCCATGCCCCACTACTCCCCTGCTGAGCAAAAGAGCGCCGTCTTAAAACCGGGCGAAGTGGTTCTCTTGGATCTTTGGGCCCGCAAGCCCGGCGGCGTTTATGCCGACATAACCTGGATGGCCGGCTGGCAGGTTTCGCCCGAAGTCTTGCGGGCCTGGGAGGCGGTGGCGGCCGCGCGCGACCGCGCGGTAACCCTGGTGCGCGAGGCCTACGCAGCCGGCCGCCGGCCCGCCGGCTGGGAGGCCGACCGCGCCGCCCGCGCGGAGCTGGAGGCTCGCGGCTTTGGCGAACACGTGCTCCACCGCACCGGGCACAACCTGGGCCGCAGCGGGCCCCACGGCGGCGGCGCCCACCTGGACGACTTCGAAAGCCACGACACCCGCCCGCTCATTCCGGGTCTGGCCTTCACCGTAGAGCCCGGCGTCTACCTGGAGGGCCGCTTTGGCGTTCGCAGCGAGATAGACGTCTACCTGCACCATTCGGGGCCCGAGATAACCACAGACCTCCAGGAGCAACTAGCGGAACTCTGAACCTGCTAGCCGCGGGAATGAATGCTCCGCCGCGTAGCGCTACGGTAGGCGAACTCAAAGACCAGCGCCAGCGCGAAGGCGGCGAAGGTGGCCCAAAAGGCGGCGCGCCCCTGGTTCCACTGGTAGACCTGCAGCACGAAAAAGACCGAAGCCACCACCACGAAGGAAAGGACGACGATCCAGGCGCTTCCGTCGGCCTGGTCTTGCCTCAGCAGACGGTAGTGGGCCGCTATAACGAAGAGGTAGATCACGATCATCACCGAGCTGGTGATGCCGGCAATGCCGGAAAGGTCGAAGGCAAGCGCGAACAGCAGCCCCAGGATCGCGGTGGCATACAGCCCCTCGGGAGCGCTAAACCATACCTTGCGCTCAAAAACCTGGGGCAGCTCTCCCTGTCGCGCCAGCGCATAGGCGATGTTGGCCCCGCCGTAAAGGGTGGCGTTGAGCGCGGAAGAGATAGAAAAGAGCGCGCCCAGCGAGAGCAAAACGTAACCAAAGGAACCGAGGAAGGGCTTGGCCGCCTCGGCCAGGGCGTACTCCTCGGCTTTTAGCAGATCTGGCAGCGCCACGTTGCCCACGGTCACCAGGGCCACCGCGACGTAAACGACGCTGACGATCAAGATGCTCAGGTAAATGGCCCGCGGAACGTTCCGCTCGGGGTCTTCCAGGTTCTCCGAGGCGTTGGTGACGAGGCCGAAGCCCATGTAGGAGAGGAAGAAGATGGCCGCTCCGTAGAGCGCGCCGCGCAGATGCTCCGGGTCGAAGCGCGGCGTCACCCAGTCGGGGTGAATAGTCCAGACGCCCAGTACCACGAAGAGGCCCAGCACCGAGAGCTTGATCAGCACGATCCAGAACTCGGCCCGGCCCACGGCCTTGGAGCCGAAGAAGTTGAGCGCGGTAAAGGCGGCCACCACGCCGGCCTCTACTATGCCCTGCCAGGGTCCTGTTTGCGGCAGGTGCAAAAGCGGCAAAAAGTAGCCGGCGAAGCCCTTGGCGAAGAGGGCGATGGAAACGACGAAGCTGAACCAGAAGAGGATGGCCAGCGCCCCGGTGACCAGCGAATCACCGACGCCGCGGACGATGAACTCGATGGGTCCCGCGTTGGAAACGTAACGCTTGCCCAGGTGGGCGTAGGAGTAGGCCACGAAGAGGGCCAGCAAACCGCTCAGTACAAAAACTAGCGGCAGGTTCGGACCCGCGATCTGCGCTCCCAGGCCCAGCATGGTGAAAATGCTGGCGCCGATCATCGTGCCCACGGCCATGGCCACGGCCTCCCACAGCCCCATCTTCCCTGCGTGGCTCGCTTTCATAACCGTATTCTAGGCCCATAGTTCCCAACCCTCCATCCATGACCAGGCAAGGAAATACTTATAACTGGACGCCTTCCGGAGCCTGGCCAAAAGTGCCGGAAGGTCTGACGGAAGGTTTTGCATGGAGAGATCCGCTCAATAACAACGCGCTTAATGCTCGATTCTGTGTCGGAGCGCTTACTTTCTCAAGCATTGCCAATAGGGCGGGGCAAGAAAGAATTTTGCGACCGTAGTAGTCGGCTCACCTGCCAATCTGGTATGTTTACGATACGCGAGAAATCTCCGCGCCCGATGCAGATATGTCTCCTCCGTACTCCTTGCATAGTGGCGAAGTCGAATGACCCCGAGCAGCCGCTCGATTAAGCTTTCGTCATTGCCGGAAGTACCACCGACACTATTCCGTGCGACCTTCCCCTGTTGCGGTAGCCACGCTACCGCTACCGGTTAATGCAAATGGCGTCCGATGCTTGCTAAATCTACCGCGGCTCACTGCCGGCACGCTGGCCGAGTGCGGTCAGGAAGAAATTCGGTGTTTGCCCAAAGGTGTAAGCACATCGCTCTTTTTGCAAATGGCGGGACTGTTGCGCCTAGCGTTTCCGGCTAGGGCCGACGCTTGGACCGAGTCAACTTCCTTTCCCTCAGGAAGTTTGAACAACTTTCCAGTACGTCCTGCAGCTTCTCCTCAGCTCCACTCATATTCTGATTCTCGATTAAACAGGGCCTCCATAACGCCCGTCGTGGAATGTTGGATTAGCCGGTATGGTAATCCCGGTTAAGGTGTCTCCTATGTATTTACTTGAC
>JALSMT010000024.1 GCA_026987375.1 Thermaceae bacterium
TTGACATAAAGAATTAGTATACTATAAAGCTTCACATGGATACTTTGTTTTTGTATAGACAACTACTAAGACTTTTTAAGACAGCCTTTCCTAATCTTCATAAACCTTATCTTAAAATGCTTTCGAGAATTGTTGTCGCTTTCTGGTTTACCGATTCTATCCGCCTCTGGAGATTGGCTTCTTATTTACCTTTTTCTTCCCCTCTTTCCACAAAGAATGCTTATAAAGCTCTTGTGCGCTTTTTAGATAAATTTCCTCTTGATCAGGAATTTTGGAAGAATTATGTTCGTCTTATATTTTCTTTGCCATATTTTCGTTTAAAAAGGCGCAAATATATTACTATATTAATAGATGCAACTACAATAAGAGATGAATTTTGGATATTGATGGGGACGATAAGTTTTATGGGGAGAGGGATACCGATATACATGAAAGTATGGAAGGATCCCAACAGTAGTTACGATTATTGGGGGAGGGTAGAGAGGTTTTTAAGGGAATTGAAGGGGATTTTGCCCAAGAGGAAGAGATACGAGATAGTAGCAGATAGAGGTTTTCAGGGGGACAAGTTAGTACGTATTTGCAAGGATTTAGAATGGGATTATTTGATAAGGATTAATGGTAATTATAAGGTAAAGATAGGAGACAAGGAGTATATACAATTGAGTTTATTTAAGGAAGGTATATATTACGATGTAGTAGTAGGTAAGAGGAGCAAGGAGGTAGTTAATTTGGTGGCAAATGAGGAGGTGGGAGAGGGAGGGGAGGAGATAAAGTGGTATTTAAAGACTAGTTTAATGGACAAGGAGACAGCGGTAAGAGATTATATGAGGAGGATGTGGATAGAGGAAGGGATAAAAGATTTGAAGCAGTATTTAAAGTGGGAGAGTTTTACGAAGAAGGTGCCAGAGAGTGAGAGAGTAAAGAAGTTATTAGTAATAAGTATATTGAGTTATGTGTTAGGGTTATGTATGGGTGTAAGGGAGGAAGTAGTAGAGGGAGGTATAGATGGTGAAGAGATAGGAGTTAAGAGGGAGGAGGGTATATATAGGAGATTTAAGAATAAGATAGCG
>JALSMT010000025.1 GCA_026987375.1 Thermaceae bacterium
TTCTATTAATGTGGTATAAAAAAACACCTCAAATTGAATATCATTATGCATATAATCTTCAAAAAAGCGGTGAATTAAAAAAAGCAGAAAAAATTTATAAAAAATTATTAAATGAAGTCCCAAAACCAGCTCCAGAATTTATTAAAAATTTCCTAAATAATTGGAAAAACGCATGGGAAAGTATGGATTTTAATCTATATTCAAATTTTTATGATAAAAAAATAAAAAATAATATTTATTGGAGATTAAGAAAACAATCAATTTTTAAAAAAGCTTCATTTATTAGCGTAGGAATTTATGATCCATTAGTTGTTTATCATAAAAATGATATATATAAAATTAAATTTTTTCAAGTTTATGCTTCTAAAAATAAAAAAGATAAAGGATATAAATATTTAACTTTGAAATGTATTCAAAATAATTGTTTAATATTAAAAGAAAAATGGAAAAAAGGAAAATACATTCCATATAATCCATCAAATTCTTTAGAAACACTAATAAAAAAACAGTTAATTTTAATAAAAAAAAACTCTATAACTAAAATAAAAATAAATGATGATAATAATAAAAATGCTTCAAATAGTAGTTCAAAGAAAAATGATAAAAAAGTAATTTTACCTGAAGGTATTAAAAAAAATATAGATGAAAACGATGTATTTGAAAATATAAAGTTTGAAGAAGTAAATGCTACAAAAACCAAAAATTTTATTCAAAAAAAATTTAATAAAATATATAGATGGGAATTAAGCGGAAATATTGATTATTTTAAAGATAATCAAAAAACAGATATGTTAATAGAAAGTTTAAGTTTAAAAAAACAGTTAAATTTTAATACTTCAATTTATACATTCTTCAAAAATTATAGATTAAAACAAAACAACAATAAGAAAAAAGGATTATTATACGGAATTGGTCTGATAAAAAATAATTTTTTAATAGATATATTTAACGATAATAGCGGTAAAAAAAGTTTCTTAGGATGGCATACAAGTTATAAAATAAATGAAAATTTAACATTTAATTTAAATAAAACTAATTTAGTTTATTCAAGAAAAACTATTTGTTC
>JALSMT010000026.1 GCA_026987375.1 Thermaceae bacterium
AGCAAGGCGGCTTCGGGATCGTCGTGATAGGTCAAGAAGACGACCGCCGCGCTGGGTAAGGACTCGAGCACGAAAGCCCCCGTGCGAAAGCGCTCAAAGGCCCCCACCACGTCGCCTACGAACTCTGCCGCCTCCGTCATCAAACTAGCCAGCGTGGTTCTGCGCGGCTGCTTGTGTCTAGTGCTGAGCGGCTTTTCAAATCCGGCCAGCGCCGCCGACAACCACGGCAAAACGGTGGCGTCGGCCTTGCCGCCCCGCGCCAGCCAGCCGCTCCAGAGCGCGTGGAAAACCGACCCCGCCACGGCGCTGCGGTCGCGGTGAGTAACGATGGCCTGCAATAGAGCGGCCTTGCGGATGGTGCGCGGGTCTTCGAAAAAGAGACCAACGGGAGCGGCGCGCATGGCCGCGCCGTTACCCGCCGAGGGCGTGCCCGCCAGCCACCAGGCGGCCCCGCGCTCGAGCCTGGCCAGCGCCTGCTGCGTAGCCCAGCCGCCGCCCACCATTTCCTTGCCGGCGGTGATAAAGCGGGACGCCAGGTCGGCGGGGTCGAGGGTACCCACGGCCAGAATGCTGCGGGCCAGCGCCAGGGTTAGCTCGGTATCGTCGGTTACTGCGCCGGCCGGCAGGCCGTTATGAGGCAGCAGTTTGTCTACCGGATTTTCCTGCAAACGGCGGCGAGGCTGTCCCTCGGCGGCCGCCCCCAGCGCGTCGCCGATAGCTACCCCGAACAGCGCGCCCCGCACTTTGGATATCGTCAGCGGTTTGGCGGCGAAGGGCCAACGCAGATCGTCGTCAAAAACGGCCAGGTTCCAGCCGTCTTGCTCAAGCGACCGCCGCGCTAGAGTCCAAGCCTCTTCCATATACTTACACTTTAGCGCTATTTGCCGTGACCGCCGGCAAAGCCCGCGCGCAGCGGTATACTATCGGCGGAGGAAAAATGAAGCTTCGTTACCGGTGCGCCTTCTTGTTGCTCTTGTTGCTGGCGGCTTGCGGGGGAAATAACCCTGGGAGAATTTATGAGATCTACCCCGACACCGGGTCGGCCCCGCGCCTGCACTATTACGGCCCGGACCCACAAACTGCGTCTATCAAAGAGATCGGCGCCTTTGCGGGCTGGGAAGGCGGCGGTGGTAACGCCTTCAAGGCCGGCCGCGAACCGGCCACCGAGATCGAGATACACACCCTAGGACCCGAACTTGCCCAGCTGCGGGCTCCTTGCGAAGGCGTGCTAGTCTACCTAAATCGAGAGAACGACGACGGCGACGTGAGCATTCGCTACGGCCGTAACTACATTGTTAGCTATCGCCACGTCGCCGAAATTCCCGCCGGTCTCTCGGAAGGGCAGCGCCTGCGCCAGGGGGACCTGCTCGGGCGAATGATAGCTTCTTCCAGCTGGAACGGCGGCTTTTGGGAGCTGGAGCTGGAAAAGCTTTACCCGAGCTCGAGTGAGTTTAGCGACAGACCTCTCCTGGTTTCCGTCTATCCGCTGCCGTTTTTCGACGACGAATCGAAGACCGAGCTACAGCAGATTCGCCAGGCGGCCGAGACGCCGGGCGGATGGATAGTCGACGAAAACGACCCGGACGCCGGCTGGCTGGCCTACGTCCCCAGCCATGAGATGTGGGCCGACAGCCACAAAGTCAAGCTGGATAGAGAGTTCGCCCTTCCCTTCGTCGGACTCGAAGACTATCTATCTCACTATCGTCTCTCCTGGATACTATCCGGGAACTAGCCCTCTGCGGCCAGCAACCGCTGCAGCGCCTCGCGCAGAAGTTGGGGATCGGCTTTGCCGCCGGTCTGGCGCATGCCCTGGCCGACAAAGAAACCCATAAGTCCGACCTTCCCCGCCCGAAAAGCCTCCACCTTGTCCGGGTTTTCGGCGATCACCCGCGCCGCCACCCTCCCCAGCTCTTCCGCATCGCGGATGAGATCGGCCCCCTCCTCGGCGGCCGCCTGCAGCGGCGACCGCCCTTCCTTCTGGGCCAGCTCGAGCGCCTTCTTGACCGTGCGCCCGTCGAACCTGCCCTTTTCCGCCTCGGCCAGCAGCTCCATGAGCGCCGCCGGCGTCACGCGCGCCTCGCCGGCGCGGACGGCCTTGCCCAGCACGTGCACCACCCAGGGCGCGGCCAGCGCCGGCGGTCCGTAGGCCGAGCAGTCCTCCAGGTAGGTGCGCAGGCGCTCGTCGCGGGCGATCTGCAGCGCCTCGGCCTCGCCCACCCCCAGATGGCGGCAGCGCTCGTAGACCTCGCGCGCCTCGGGCTCCAGCGCCGCCGCCTTGTCTTCGGGCTGCGCCTTGGGCTTTGACGAGGCCTTTTTAGCGCTCCCTGCGGGCCGGTCGGCAGCTTTGGGCCTTTTCCAGGTGTCCTTGAGGGTAATGATGCGACCAAAAACGAGCTCCCGGCCGCGCCCCAGCAGCGGGTCGCGCCAGAAATAGCCCAGCCGCTCGAACTGGTAGCGGGTCTCGGGGTCGTCGGCGGCCACGCTCGGCTCCACGTAGCCCTTCAGGATATTGAGCGAATCAGGGTTGTAGTGGTCGAGGAAGCTGCCCTCACCGGCGTCGGGAAAGGGTACCTTGAATAGCCGGTCGTAGAGGCGGAACTCGGCCGCAAGCGCCCCGGCCGCCGCCACCCAGTGGACCGCCCCCTTGACCTTAACGCCCTCGGGGTTCTTGCCCAGGGTGTCCGGCAGGTAGACCCCGCGCAGCTCCACCACCTCGCCGGCGTCGTTGGTGACCGCCTCGTCGATGCGCACCACGTAGGCGTGGCGCAGGCGGGTGTGGCCGCCGACGGTCAGTCGCTTCCAACCCTTTGGCGGCTCGAGCGCGAAGTCGGAGCGCTCCACCCACAGCTCGCGCCCGAAGGGCACCTTGCGGCTGCCCGGCTTGCCCACGTCGGGCGGAAAGTAGGGGGCCACGAGCTCCTCCAGCTTGTCTGCGGGGTAGTTGCTGAGCACCAGCTTGAGCGGCTCGGTCACCGCCATCACCCGCGGCGCGATGAGGTTGAGGTCGTCACGCACGGCCCACTCCAAGAGGGCGATGTCCACGGTGCGGTCGGTGCGGCTGATGCCCACCTTGCGGGCGAAGGCGATGAGCGCCTGGGGCCGCACCCCGCGCCGGCGCAGCCCCGCCAGCGTGGGCAGGCGCGGGTCGTCCCAGCCGTCCACCAGGCCGCGCTCGACCAGCTGGATCAGCTTGCGCTTGCTGACCACGGTGTACTCGAGGCTGCGGCGGCCGAACTCGATCTGTTTCGGCCGCGGCCACTCCGGCAGGCCGCACTTGCCCGCCAGGTTCTCCACCAGCCAGTCGTAGACCGCCCGGTTGTCGATGAACTCGGACGAGCACAGCGAGTGGGTGACGCCCTCGAGGTAGTCGGAGAGCGGGTGGGCAAAGTCGTACATCGGGTAGACCTTCCAGCGATCGCCCGTGCGGTAGTGCTCGGCCCTGAGGATGCGATATAGGATGGGGTCGCGCAGCTTCATGTTGGGCGCGCCCATGTCGATCTTGGCCCTGAGCACGTGCGCCCCCTCCTCGAACTCCCCCGCCGCCATGCGGCGGAAAAGGTCCAGGTTCTCCTCTACCGGGCGCTCGCGGTAGGGGCTGGGCCGGCCCGGCTTTTCCACCGTGCCCCGGTAGGCGCGGATCTCCTCCTCGCTCAGCGAGTCGACGTAGGCCTTGCCTTCTTTGATGAGCTGCTCGGCCATCTGGTAGAGGCGCTCGTAGTAGTCGGAGGCGAAGTAGAAGTGCTCGCCCCAGTCCCAGCCCAGCCAGGCCATGTCGCGCTTGATGGCCTTGACGTAGCGCATCTCCTCGGTGAGCGGGTTGGTGTCGTCCATGCGCAGGTGGCAGCGCCCCCGGTAGTCGCGGGCGATGCCGCAGTCGATGAAGCTGGCGATGGCGTGGCCGATGTGGGGAAAGCCGTTGGGCTCGGGTGGGAAGCGGGTGACGATCTCGCTGTACCTGCCCGAGCGCAGGTCTTCGTCGATGATCTCGGTGATGAAGTTGGGGGGCACCAGACGCTCAGAGTCCTGGGGAATGCGCGAAGCGGCCATGG
>JALSMT010000027.1 GCA_026987375.1 Thermaceae bacterium
TCGGGTGGGAAGCGGGTGACGATCTCGCTGTACCTGCCCGAGCGCAGGTCTTCGTCGATGATCTCGGTGATGAAGTTGGGGGGCACCAGACGCTCAGAGTCCTGGGGAATGCGCGAAGCGGCCATGGGCTTATGTTAACGGCTGGCGGCCACGGACGCAGGTGGAAGAGGTGAAGCAAGCAGTCCGAGACGTGGTGTGTGGTACGTAGCAACAAAGAAGCTCGTAGCCTGTAGCTTGTGGCTTGTGGTGGGTTGAACAGTCAACGACAACGAAATCTCGGAAGCCATATAGCGTGGGCCCCGGATCTCGGCGGCATAGCCGCCTCGCCCGGGGATACACGAAAAGCAGGAAGTAGGAAATGGGATGTAAGAGGTAAGCTTTGCCCGAGAAGCCCGTTGAGGGAGTCGTATGCAGTACGCCGGATACAAAACTTGATTTCCCCACCTCCCACTTCCTACAACCCACGTCCCGCATCTCCGCGAAGCCGACTAATCGGGCCCGTGCTGCGCGATTACTCTACGGTTTAGTCACCACAAATAAAGCAGTTCGTAGCGCACAGTACGAAGTGCGTAGTGATGAATGGCTTGTGGCAAGTAACCAGCGGCTCGTGGTGAACCAGGTAAGCAGTGGCCGAACTTGGCTTTTGTTCATCGTGCTGGCATGATGCCCCGACTCTGACACCACGAAGCGGTGCTCTCGGGGAAGGCCGAGGAGGAGGTTGTCGGCGCCGCAAGAGCCAAACGCCCGTTACCGGGTCATGGCCAACCCGCGCCCCACTTCCTACTGAAAAACAACCCCTCCGGCCTGCGGTAGATTACCCCGAGTGGGAGGAAGAAATCTGATACGAAGAACGTGTTGTGCGGTGAAGACTGACCTATGCGGCCGCCTCTGATGCAAGCCTTAATAAGGTGACCGTATCCCAAACTTCGATAACGGCAAGGGAGGATTGAAAACCCTCCCTTGCCCCATTTCTTGCGTTTGATCAGGAATGGCCAGGGCTCAACCGCACTTCGAGTAGCCACAAACCTCGCAGGTGGCGCAGCCTTCTTCGATCTTGAGGGGCGCGCCGCACTCGGGGCAGGCATTGGCGCTGTTGCCGGGAGAGCCGCTGACCTTGACCTTGGGCGGCTCCTGCGCCACCGGCGCGGCCTCGGCGGCCGCCCCCGCGCCTTCGGGAAACTGGGGGATGGACTCGAGCGCCACCGCGATCAGGTCGGCCTTGCTGGCCACGAAGCGCTTGTGGTAGTTACCGTAGAGACCGCCGTTGATGCCCCGTAGCGTCTTGACTATGGCGGCGGGCGGCACCCCATACTGCAGGGCTATACTCACCACGCGCCCCAAAGCCTCGCTGTCGGCGTTGGCTTCGTCGCCCGCCTTGCCCGAGGTAATCAGCACCTCTATAGGGTGCCCGCCAGCCATGTTTACCGTTACCAGATAGGAGTGACGCGTGCCTTCCGAACTGGTCAGCTTGACCATATCGGTCAGCCCAAATAGACGCGCCGGCCTTTCATAAACCGGTTCTCCCGCCGATTTAACCGCAGGCCGAGGCTGTGCTTTTGCGTCTTCTTTGTGCTGCTGCTCGTCGTCTTTGCTAACCGAGAGCACCTGGAACTCGCGGCTGCCGTCGCGGTAGACCGTGACGCCCTTGCAGCCGGTGCGAAAAGCCTCGTTGTAAGCGGCTTCTACGTCTTCCACGCTAGCCTCGTTGGGCATGTTGATGGTCTTGGAAAGCGAGTTGCCGATGTAGGCTCCCGAGTCAAAAGCCCTCTGCACCACGCCTTGCATACGCACGTGCTCGAGGGGGCTGACGTCGTGGGCGCACTTGAAAACCCTGCGGATCTCTGCGGGCACCATCTGCAAACCCTGAACCGAACCGTGATTGTCTTGAATGGCGGCGATTATCTTTTGCCAGTCCCACTCGTCCCCCTGGCGCCAGTCGGGGTGGGGCTGATGCTCCTTCATCAGCTCTTGGAAAAGCGGGTGCACCAGCGGCTTGTACTCGCCGCCTATGCGACGCCAGACGAAGGGGCTGAAAACCGGTTCGATACCGCTGGAAACGCCCATGAGCATGCTGGTGGTGCCCGTGGGAGCCACCGTCAGGACAGCCACGTTGCGGCGCGGCTTAACGCCCATCTTGGTAAAGTACTCCGCTTCTTCCTGGTAGAGCGGGAAGACCCCTCTTTCGGCGGCCAGCGCTTCGGAGGCCAACAGGGCCTCCTCGTGCATGGTCGACATAATCTTCCAGACCGCTTCACGCGCCTCTTCCGAGTCGTAGGGCAGGCCCATCTTGATGAGGGCGTCGGCCATGCCCATGACGCCCAAACCAAGACGGCGCAAGCGCTGGCTGGCCTGGCGGTTATCCTCTAGCGCAAAGACGTTGACGTCGAGCACGTTGTCCAGGAAGCGCACCGCGGTGCGCACGTCGCGCCGGAAAGCGTCATGGTTGAACTCGCCGTCCTGAACGTAAGCCGCCAGGTTGAGGGCTCCCAGGTCGCAGGGTTCACCCACCGTCAAGGGTATCTCACCGCAGGGATTGGTAGCGCGGATACGCCAGCGCTCGCCCAAGCCTTTGAGGGCCGACTTCTCATTGACGCGATCGACGAATATCAGCCCTGGTTCGCCGGTGGCCCAGGCGTGCCAGGCTACTTCGTGCCAGAGCCAGCGGGCGGGAACCCCGCCCCGGTATACCGGCACCGACCTGGCGCCGCTGTCGTCTACCTCCGTCTCGGGCCAGCTACCCTCATACTCGCCGGGCTGGCTCTGCAAAAAATACTTGCCGGGAATGGCGCGCAGTTTAACGGGCCAGAGCTCGTTGTTGGCGATCGCCTCTATAAAAGCGTCGCTGGCCAGAATGGAGATGTTGAAGGTGGAAATATCCCCCTCGGCGGCCTCTCGGTCCAAATCCTTAGCGGTGAGGAAGTCGAGTACGTCGGGGTGGGCGACGTCGATGGTGGCCATCCCCGCGCCGCGGCGTGTACCGCCTTGGCGCACCACCCGCAGCACCGGCGCGTAAACGTAACGCAACGTCGCCACCGGGCCGGCGTCGGGCCCGCCGCGGTTGGCCCACTCTATGAAATTGTCATAGATCTCCAGCAGATAACTGACCGGGCCGCTGGCGCTGCCGCCGGAGCTCTTTACCTCCGCGCCCTCGGGCCGCAGCTCGCTGAAGTCTACCCGCGGCTCCTGTCCCGCCAGAGCCAGGCGCGTCGCCTCGGCGGCGGCGTCCATGATACCGCCCATGTCGTCGCTGACGACTATTACGTCTGCAGGGCGCTGCGGCACCGTCAAGACCCCGTGGCGCCTCGCCAACGCGGTGAGCTCGGGGTTGGGGCTGCCGTAGATGACCCGCGTCCAGTTGCGTATGGGGTGGGGCGCCTTGTCGCCGTCGGGATTGTTTGAGGGGCGCATCATGCCGCGGATAAAGTCTTCGACGTCGGGATGGGCGGCGTCCATATAAGCTATTCCTCTAATTACGCCGACCGGCTTTTCTTTGTAAACGTAAGGATCGAGGTTGACGCCGTTGCCGCCGCCCACCTTAGTCACTAGCGCCAGCTTGCGCGCCACCTCCATAATGCCGTCAAAGCTCTCCGGGGAGGCGGTGGTGGCTCCCTGGACAAAGCAGTTGAGAACGTTGCCGTGCGAGGTGCCGGCGCCCGCCAGGACGCGTCCGCCGGGGCAGAAGCGCTTGCTGGCCATCATCTCGTAAAAGGCGTCTGACCAGCCGCTGCGCGTATCCTCTTCCTCGGGCATGGCTACCCAGTCGGCTACGCGGCGGAACATACCAAATACGTCTCCGTCTCCGGGTTGCAGATACTGTCGTTTGGCAATGGCCCTGGCGTGTTCGTCAAAGATTGAAGTATTCACAGATGCTCGACCTCCACCGCTGAAAAGAGACTTTTTAACAACTAATTAACACAACATATGGTTGCGTACAAACCTAAATATACCACTAGTTGTGTCCATAGTTAAAGACCACCTCAGCGTCTGGCGCTGAAAATGAGCAATGAAAAGGGCTGCATAAGCTCTCCCCTAAGGCTTCCCGAAGCGCAGCTTAGGGAAGCCTGAGACGATAGAGAGCGCCAAAACTCATCTTGGGAGTCGCAGGGCAGCTCAATCTTCCACTCTTCGGGGCTGGCGTTGACTATTACCAGCAGCTCTTCGCTGTCCTGAACGCGCCGGAAGGCCGCCCTGCCCCCCTCTCCCCAACGGCCGCTGAACTCGCCTAGGCGCAAGGCCGCGTGCTCGCGGCGCAGACTGGCCGCCCGTCGCAGGCGCGACTGTACGTCCTTGCGCCACTTAGCCTCGTCCCAGGGGAAGGCGCGGCGGTTATCGGGGTCGTGTCCGCCGGCTAGGGCTATCTCATCGCCGTAGTAGACGCTGGGGGCGCCGGGGAGCGTAAAGAGCAGCTCCAACGCCAGCGCCGTCTTGGTTGCGCTCTGGCGCATCATCGTAAAGAGCCGCGGGGTGTCGTGACTGCCTAGCAGGTTGAGCTGCGCCATTGCGGTCGGGCCTTGGTAAATATGCAGCAGTTCGGCGACGCGCTCGAGCCAGCTCCTGCCGTCCAGCGGCGCGAAACGCCCCAGACCGCTGCTGGCGGCCAGCTGGTAGTCAAAGTCTTTGCCGCCGACGTAGGCGAGTATCGCCCGACCCAAGGGGTAGTTCATGACGCCGTCGAAAGGCCCGTCTTCCCCCACCCAATCCGCGGCTTCGTGCCAGATCTCGCCAACAATGTACGCCTGGGGGTTGGCGTCTTTGACGCGCCGGCGAAACTCTCTCCAGAACTCCATATCGGAAATCTCTTCGGGAACGTCCAGGCGCCAGCCGTCCGCCCCGAAGCGGATCCAGTGCTCGGCGACCGCCAGCAGGTAGTTGCGCACCTCGGGGGTTTCTATGCGTAGTTTGGGGAGCTCGGGGTTGTCCCACCAGGCCGCGTAGTTGGGTTTTGCGGAGTACGCCCGCAGCGGATAGCCTTTGACGTAGTACCAGTCGCTGTAGGGGCTGGCGGGGCCGTTTTCCAGCAGGTGGTTGAAGGCGAAAAAGCCGCGGCCGCTGTGATTGAAGACCCCGTCGAGTATTACCTTGACGCCGCGACGATGGGCCTCGTTCAGCAAGTTTTGCAAGGCGGCGTCGCCGCCTAGCAGCGGGTCCACCCGCAGGTAGTCGCTGGTGTGATAGCGATGATTTGCGCTGGAGGCGAAGATGGGGTTGAGGTATATGGCGTTGAAACCCAGACTCACCAGGTAGTCCAGCTTTTCCGCCACGCCCCAAAGGCTGCCCCCCTTGAACCCGCGGATCGTAGGGGGCCCCTCCCAATCTTCAAAGTGGTCGGCTGGCTGCGGCAGGCCCGCCTGGCCGCCGCGACGAAAGCGGTCGGGAAATATCTGGTAGAAAACGGCCTCGCTTATCCAGTCCGGTATGCCCATGCCGCTCATGCTAACCCCAAAACCCAGCTTTTCAAGAGCGGCGCAACCGCATATGCTAGTTGCATAAACCCGTCGAGCTATGCAATATTCAAGGGTACGCGCCAAGCGCGTCTTGGGGAGGAACATGGCGGCAGGTGACCTAATAGTGATGACCGGGGCCTCGGGCGTAGGTAAGGGGACGCTGCGCGCGCGCCTGATGGAAACCGTTAAGCTGCACTACTCGATCTCGATGACGACGCGTCCGCCGCGACCCGGAGAAAGACACGGCGTCGATTACTGGTTCGTGGACGAGGAAACCTTCGAACGCACCCGCGCCGGCGGCGGATTTCTGGAATGGGCCAGTTACGTCGACCATAGTTATGGAACCCCCAAAGAGCCCGTGGAAAAGGCGCTGGCTCGCGGCGAAGACGTTTTATTGGAAATCGAAGTGCAGGGGGCCTTGCAGGTGGCTAAAAACAAACCCGACGCGGTCTTGATTTTTATCGTGCCCCCTTCACTCAGCGAGCTGCGGCAACGCCTGCTGCTACGCGGCAAGGACTCGCTGGAAAAGATAGAAAAACGCCTGCGCCGCGCCGAAGAAGAAATAGGCCAGGCCGAAAAGTTCGACTACGTCGTGGTAAACGACGTGCTCAAGGACGCGGTGTCAGACCTTAAACGCATAATCTTGAGTAGACGTCGTATAGTTAAGAGAATGCAGCCAGCGTTAGAGCGGGCGCTAGTTCGCGACGCCGACCTCGAAGCCGAGTTAAACGAGATCGCCGCGCGCCTGCAAGGGAGGAAATAATGGCGGAACCAGGGATTGATAAACTTCTGAGCCTTACCGACAGCAAGTACAAGCTGACCATCGTCATCGCCAAGCGCGCGCAGCAGTTGTTGCGATTCAACTTCAGCAACACCGTTCTGGCGCCCTCCGAGCGCCCCAAGATGCACACCATCGAGGGCGAGCTGCTCGACCCCAACCCCGTTACCTGGGCCATGAAAGAGCTGCAAACGGGCCGCCTGGTGATAGGTGAAGACCTGATTCCAGAAGACAAGCTGAGCCGGGTCATGGAAGAAGTCTACCCGCAGGAAATAGTCGCAGAGTAGGCGAACACCGTGAGCGGCGAAAGACCGGCGAGGGTACTCGTGGCGGCCACGGGCGGAGTGGCGGCTATGAAAACGCCGTTTTTGCTACGTCGCCTGCGCGAAGCCGGCTACCAGGTGCGCGCCATGGCCAGCGCGCGGGCGCTGGCTTTTACCAGCGAAAACGCGCTGGCGGTCGCCGCCGGCTCCGCCGTAGCCACCGAGGAGAGCTGGTTCGTCGCCGACGGCGCTGCTTTGCACCTGGAGCTGGCGCGCTGGGCCGACCTGCTGGTTGTCGCGCCGGCCAGCGCCGCAAGCCTGGCGCGCGCCGCCGCGGGGCTGGCGGAAGACCTGCTGACCGCGGTAATCAGCGCCGGCGCGCCCAGGGTGCTCTGGGCTCCGGCGATGAACCCTGAGATGTGGAACTATCCCGCCACGCAAGCTAACGTGGCGCGCCTGCGCGGCTGGGGCCAGGACTTCGTGGGGCCCGAGTTTGGGGCCTTGGCGTCGGTCACCGAGGGCAGCGGGCTGGGAAGAATGAGCGAGCCCGAAACGATAGTAGAACACGTCCGTTATCATCTGAGCCAGAAAGACCTGCGCGGCTATACCGTCTTGGTCAGCGCCGGGCCTACCCGCGAGTACTTTGATCCGGTTCGCTTCATTTCCAACCCCTCCTCCGGCAAGATGGGCTACGCCCTGGCCGAGGCGGCCCGTGACCGTGGCGCAAAAGTAATTCTAGTAAGCGGGCCCACCAGCCTGCGCCAGCCGTGGGGGGTGGAGACGGTCAGGGTGGAACGCGCCGAAGAGATGCACCAGGCGATTACCTCCCGTTACCAGGAAGTAGACGCGGTGGTAATGGCCGCCGCCGTCGCCGACTGGCGGCCCGCTGAGACGGCCAGTGAAAAAAGCGCTAAGAAAAAGGGGCCTCAGACGGTAGAGCTGCTGCCCACCCCCGATATCCTGGCCGAGCTAGGACGCCGTAAAAAAAGCCAGGTTTTGGTGGGCTTCGCCATGGAAACCGTCGACGGCCTCGAGCGCGCCCGCGAAAAGCTGCGACGTAAGAACTTGGATTTCATCTGCCTAAACTTCCCCACCCGCACGGGCAGCGCCTTTGGCGGCGACTCCAACGAGGTGGAAATAATATTCCCCAGCGGCGCCACAATCTCCAGCGGCCGCGTCAGCAAGAGGGCGGTCGCGGACAAAATATGGAGCCTGGTGCGAGAGAGGCTGACCGGGCGCGAAAAGGAGGAAAGGTAAAATGCCAAACAAAGAGAAGCGTCATAAGAAAATTCAAGAGATAGTCTCCAAAGAGGAGATATCCACCCAGGCCGACCTGGTGGAGCGCCTCCGTGAGGAGGGATACGCGGTAACGCAGGCCACGGTCTCGCGCGACATCAACGAGCTGCGGTTGGTGCGCGTCCCCCTCGGAAGAGGCAAGCACAAGTACGCTCTGGCCCCCATCCAGCTGGAGGAAGACGTAGCCCGCGAGGTGGCTCACCGCTTTCGCGAGTTCGTCAAAGACGTGGACCGGGGCGAAAACATCTTGGTGGTGCGCACCGCCGACGGCCACGCCAGCGGCATAGCCCTATTGATAGACAAACTGCAGCGCGACGACGTTGTGGGAACCCTAGCCGGAGAAGACACCATTTTGGTCGTCGCCCGCACCAGCGGCGACGCCGAGAACCTCTGTCAGGACTTCGCGGCCTTCATGGCGTGATTCTGCTCGCGGCCAAGGCCCTGCTCACCCTTTTCGTGGTCATGGACCCGATAGGGTTGGCGCCGATGTTCATCGCCCTCGCCGGAAATGAACCGCAGGAAGAACAGCGCCAGCTGGCCCAGCGCGCCGTTTGGGTGGCCGGCCTGGTTCTACTGGCGTTCGCCCTCTTTGGACCGGCGTTGCTGTCTTACCTAGGCATCAGCATGGACGCCTTCCGCGTAGCCGGCGGTTTGTTGCTGCTAAAAATAGCGGTAGACATGGTCTTCGCCAACCGCGTGCGCGAAACCGAAGAGGAAAAGGCGGAAGCCTCGATGCGCGAAGACATCAGCGTATTTCCCCTGGCCATACCCCTAATGGCCGGCCCCGGCGCCATGACCAGCGTGATGATTTTGACCGCCGAGTCGAAGTCTGTGCCCGGCGGGCTTTTGGTGGTCTTGGCGGTGGTGGTCTTCGTGTTGCTGCTAACGCTGCTGGCTCTGCTCAGCTCCAGCTTGCTGGCGCGGGCTTTGGGGAGAACCGGCGTCAACGTGATAACCCGCGTGCTGGGCGTCCTGCTGTCGGCGCTGGCGGTGCAGTACATAGCCGACGGCGTTGCCGACTTTATGATAAAAGCGTTAAGCTAGGGCGTGCGCGCCGGGCCAGTTATCGCTCCTGCATCCATAGCCAACCTGGGCAGCGGTTTCGACGCTTTGGGCGTCGCTCTCTCGCTCTACCTGCAGGCCGAAGCCAGAAGCGCCGCGCAGGACCGATTTGTCTACCAGGGCGAGGGGGAAGTAGCCAGCGGCCCCGACAACATAATGCACCAGACCTTCCGCGCCGCCTTCCAGAGCCTCGGTATCAGCCCCCCAAAGGTAGAGATCAGCGTATACAACCCCATTCCCTTGGCGCGGGGCATGGGCTCCAGCGCCGCGGCCAGGGTGGCCGCGGCGGCACTGGCCGACGAGATGCTGGGCGGCCGTCTGGGGTTGCAGGGCATCTTCACTGTCGCCAGCGGCCAGGAGGGGCACCCCGACAACGTGGCGCCCGCGGTCTTTGGCGGATTTCAGATCGCGTTGGCCCAACCGCTCCTCCAGCAAACACTGGAGACCCCGAAGACGGGCCTCGTTTTCGTGGTCGCCGCGCCGCCGCAACCGCTCAGCACAGCAGCGGCGCGCGCCGCCCTGCCGGACGAGGTGGCCTTTGCCGACGCGGTCTTTAACCTGGCGCGCGCGGCGTTGTGGCCGGCGGCGCTCAGCAGCGGTAACCTATCTTTGTTAAAAGAGGCCGCGCGCGACCGCTTGCACCAGCCGTACCGCCTCTCGCTGATGCCTGGAGCCGAGGGGGCAATCGCCTCGGCGCTAGAGGCCGGCGCCCTCGCGGCGTTCGTGGCCGGAGCGGGCCCCAGCGTGGCGGCGTTGAGCGACGCCGGGAACCTCGAACAGGTGCAAAAGTCGTTGCTGAACTATGCCGGCGACAAGGGAAGGGTATACGCTTTGAGCATAGGGGAAGGAGTGAGATGGAAGGCACCCTGAAGACCATGCCTCTGGTAGGCCTTTTGGAGATGCTGCACTCCGAGCGCAAGTCCGGCGTCTTGTACGTTGAGGGCGTTCCCCCTCTTACCCTGCGGCTGCAATCCGGTGAAATAGTCGGCGGTGGAATTCTTGACTGGGAGGGCATCGAGGCGATTACCACCTTCAGGATGCACGATAACAAGGCTCCTTTCAGGTTCGAGCCCTCCATGCAGTCGGGCAAGGCGCTGCTGCCGTTCGAGGCGCTGCTGGGCGAGTGGGCGCGCATAAACGACGAGTGCAACCGCTTTCTGCAGATAATTGACTCACCCTCGCGGGTCTTCGAGACTCTTGGGAACGAGGAGCATCTTGAAGTCTTCATAGGCGGCCGCAGCGTCCGCGGGGCGGCCAGGCGCTGGCAAGTGCCGCTGATAATAGCGCTAGAACGAGTCTGGCTGGCCCTAAAAGACGGCGAACTAACCCCGCTTAACCGCTACGCCTGGTACGGCCTGCGCATCCGCCACCCGCAGTCCCGCCGTAAGCCCACGAAAAATTCTGACCTGATCGGCATGCTGGACGGCAGCAACAACCTGGGTCAGCTGGTAGCCGCCGGCATAGAACCAAACCGCCTGCGGCGCTATCTCGTCAAGGGGATCCTGACGCGCAACTTGACGTTTCCCGGTAGGGGCTGGCTCTTGCGCGACCTGCTTTGGGAACTGGACCACTGAGATATTTTTGAAGTGAGTATAATACTTTCATGCAGGGCCTCAGGGAACGCCAAAAGCAGCGGCGCCGGCAGCGCATCCTCAGAACCGCTATCGAGCTTTTTAGGGAGCGCGGCTTTCAGCAGACGACCGCTGTAGACATCGCCAAAGCCAGCCACATATCCCGCGGCACTTTCTTCAACTACTACCCGTATAAAGAAGCCGTACTGCTCGACTTTGGCGGCGGCCTGCTGCAAATGGCCTGGCAGGAAGCGCGCGCCGACCTCGACAAAGGCGTTGCGCCAGTCCGCGTCTTATACAGCTTCTGGGACCGCCTGGCCGACCTGAGCGAACAAGAACTGGGGCGCGAACTCTTGCCGTACCTGGCGTACGAACTGGTCAACCCCGACCCCGAGCGGGCGCGCGCCGCTTTTACGGCCTTGCCCCTGGGGCGCTACACGGCGGAGATACTCGAGCCCCTCAAAAAAGCGGACAGGCTGCGCCAAGACTTTTCCTTAGACCGCATGGCCAACTCTCTGGCCGACACCTTCTTGCTGGCGGTGCTGCGCTGGGCGGGTCATACCCCCGAGCGTAGCCTCGCCGATGAACTCCACAAATTTCTTTTACTAATCCTCGAAGGCGTCCTCAAACGCTAATGAGCGCCCTGGCTTTCTTCTCCAGTCCCCTGGGCTGGCTGCGCGTCGAAGCCGGCGCGCAAGGCCTGCGGCTGGTGCGCTTCGCCGGCGTTCCCAGCGACGAGGAGAGGGGCGCGGGATGGCGCTTCGTAGAGGAGTTTTTCGACTTCGCCGAGGCTTACTTCGCCGGCTCGCAAAACCCCTACCCGGGCCGCCTGGACCTCAGCGCGGCCAGCAGCCGGCAGCGGCGCCTGTGGCTGCAGACCATGCAAATTCCGTACGGCCGCACCCTGAGTTACGCCGCGCTGGGAAAACTGTTGGATATGCACCCGCGCAGCGTCGGCGCGGGCATGCGGGCGGCGCCGTTGCTGCTGGTCATCCCCGCGCAGCGCGTCATCTACGCCGACGGCGGCATCGGCGGTTTCGCCGGCAGAGAAGGAGCCAAAGCCTGGCTATTGCAATTCGAAAAGAGGAACCTCAGGGTTTGAGGTACTTGCCGACCGTGGCCAAGAGCCGCTCGGCGTTGGCCTGATTGAGCCTTTCGATAACCGCTTTTCGCTCGACGCGCGGCGGCGCCTCGTCGGGATCGCAAAGAAGCGGTCCCAGCTGTTTGCCGCTGCGCTCGCGCCAGCGCGACAGCCAGGCGGCCGGCAGCTGGCGCGGCGGCTCCACGCCGCTCAGCGAATGGTACAAAAGCGCCCAGACGCGCACCGCCGCGTCCAGAGAGTAGCCGCCGCCGAGCGTAAATATCGCGGCCGCCCCTGCGCGCGACGCCCCCGTTAGTATCTCAGCGAAGACGCGCCGGTAGGTTTTGCTGGTGAGCATCAGGTCGGCCAGCGGGTCCAGGTAGTGAGCGTCGGCGCCGGCCTGGACCAGCACCACCTCGGGGGAAAACCACTCGAGCGCTTTGCGGTAGAGCAACCGCAAACCGGCAAAGTAGCTCTCCCCTGCGGTAAAAGGCTCGAGCGGCCAGTTCCAGCTATACCCCACCCCCTGACCCTGACCAATCTCCGTGACGCCGCCGCTGCCGGGGAATAAATAGCGCCCCGACTCGTGCAGCGAGAGCGTTAGCACGCGCGGCTCGTCGTAGAACAACCACTGCACCCCGTCACCGTGGTGAACGTCTATATCGAGGTACAAAACCCGCACCCCCTGCTGCAGCAGGTAACGGATCGCCACCGCCAGATCGTTGTAAACGCAGAAACCGGAGGCGCGGTCGAACTGGGCGTGATGCAACCCCCCGCCCAGCTGCAAAACAACTTTGCTTTGCCCCCGCGCCACCACCTCGGCCGCCGTCAGCGCGCCGCCTACCAGCCAGCGCGCCGCCTCGTCCATGCCGGCGAAAACTGGGGTATCGCCCGTAGAGAGGCCGTAATCGGCCAGGTCCGCCACCTCCTCGCCGCGCGAGGCGGCCTCCACGCGGCGCACGTAGCGCTCGGCATGGACGCTCAAAACCTCCTGGCGGCTGGCCAACCGCGGCCTCAGCGGCGCAAAAGAGGAGTCCCACTCGCGCAGCAGATCCACCAGCATCTCCAGCCTCACGGGGCTAAAGGGGTGCGACTCGCCCAGGTCGTACCGCAGGTACTCCTCGCTGAATATTACCGGGACCATGGTTTTTCTGGCGGCCAAAGAACCTCAAAACCCTTCTTACGCAGCTCTTCGGCCAGCGGCCTGGTTTCTAGGCTGTCTACCCTGAGGACGTTGCGCACTACCCCCGTAGTTTCTGGGTAGGTCAGGACCGAGTGGATATTGACGCCGTGAGCGGCGAAGAACTGCGCCAAGCGCGCCAGCTCGCCCGGTTTGTTGGCGAGGCGCACCTCTATTCGCCCGCTGGGAAGGTTGGCGCCGGTAAGAGCCACCAGCGCGTCCAGCAGGTCTATGCCGGTGATTATGCCCTTGAGCTCCTTGCCTTCCACCACCGGCAGGCTGCCAATCTTGCGCTCGCGCATCAGCCTGGCGGCGTCTTCTACCGGGTCTTGGGGGTCGGCCGTCAGCACCGGCGCGGTCATTACCTCTCGCACCGTCGCTTGGGGCGACAGCGGCAAGGGAGACAACTCGCTGGTAGCGGTGCGCAGGTCGCGATCGGTGAGGATGCCCAGCAAGCGTCCGTCCTCCACCACCGGCAGGTGCCTTACTCCCTGCTCCCACATCAGCAGGTCCGCGTCTTTGAGGCTTGCTTCTGGGCCTATCGTTATCACCGGCTGGTGCATTACGTCGCGTACTAGCATTTCGCCTCCGTCGTCATCAGTTTAGAACTTAAAGTCCCAGGGCGCACGCCCGCTGCGCCGCAACTTGTGAAAGCACTCGATCGTGACTTCGCTCGCCCGCGAACCCATGCGCGCCACCAGAGCGTTCTCTACGTAACCGGCTATGTCGGCCTCCTCGGTGCGCCACTCGCGGAAACCAAACTTGCCGTAGAGCTTTATCAGCATGTCGCGGTAGGCGAAAGGGCTGAGGCCGGTACCTTTGGTGTCATAGTGCCAGGACAGCAGCTGCGCCACAACCACCTTGTCCTCAAAAAAACCCGTCTCGAAGGAGCCCTTCAGGAGCTGCACCGCCAGACCGCGCCCGCGCCACTGCGGCGACACTTCCACCGCGCCCAGCTCCCAGATTTTGCCGGAGGGGTCCTTGCTCCAGCACTCAAAGGGATCGGGCAGCTGAAAAGCGGCGTAGGCCACCGTCCACCCCTCAGCGAAAGCGGCGCTGACCAGGCCCTTCTCTTCTTCCAGCAGCCGCAGCAAAGCCTCGTGCTGGCGCTGGGGCGGGCGAAACATCTTCAAGCCTTCCTGAAAAGGGTGCTCGCGTAGGCGCGCCGCGTCGCAAGAGATACAAATGCTGTAGGATTCCGCCGTATTTTTCACGCTTCCGCCTATCCGCCCGCCACCGGCGGGAAGAGGTCCAGCACGTCGTCTTCCGCCAGCTCGGTCTCCAGGCCTTGCAGGTATCGCACGTCGCGACCGTTACGAAAAATCGAAACGCGCTCGGATAATCGCCCCTCCGCGCTGAAGAGTTCTTTCGCCATGGCCGGCTGCTCTCGTATCAGCTCGGCCAGGACCGCGGCCACCGTCCGCCCGGGCAGGTCGAGGCGCTTGACTCCGGTGATGTCGCGATAGGTGGCGTAGAGGTTAACCCGCACCGCGCCTCCCGCGGAAAAGAGCCGTAGCCAGGCCAAGGACGTAGCCGAGGGCCAGCACCGCCAGCAAGAACCAGGCCGTCGCTACGCGCCGCACTCCAAACCACCAAAAGTGGCAGCCCTGCGTGAAGTTCAAACCGATGACGATCGCCAAAAACAGCACGATGACGATGGCCAAGTAGAGCCGCAGTTGCGCCCAGCGCAGAAACCCTTTCATGACCATATGTTACCGCGAGGCGAGTATAATCGCCCCGTATGAACCCCCGCGACGATAGCATTTTCCGACTCATCGAGTTAGAGGCCAAGAGACAGGCGGAGGGGCTCGAGCTCATCGCCAGCGAAAACTTCACCAGCCCCCAGGTGCGCGAGGCCGTGGGCAGCGTCCTCACCAACAAGTACGCCGAGGGCTACCCCGGCAGGCGCTACTACGGCGGCTGTCAGGTGGTGGACCAGGTCGAGACCATAGCCATAGAGCGCGCCAAGACGCTCTTCGGCGCGGCCTGGGCCAACGTCCAGCCGCACTCCGGCTCGCAAGCCAACATGGCGGTCTACTTCACCCTGATGAAACCCGGCGACACCCTGCTGGGGATGGACCTAGCCGCCGGCGGCCACCTGACCCACGGCTCGCGCGTCAACTTTTCCGGCAAGCTCTACAACGTCGTCAGCTACGGTGTAGAGCGCCAGTCCGAGCTAATAGACTACGACCAGGTCGAAGAGCTGGCCCGCGAACATCGCCCTAAGGTCATCGTCGCCGGGGCCAGCGCCTACCCGCGCATAATAGACTTCGAGCGCTTCCGCAGCGTCGCCGACGCCGTCGGGGCATACCTGGTGGTGGACATGGCCCACTTCGCCGGGCTGGTGGCCGCCGGCTTGCACCCCAACCCCATTCCCTTCGCCGACGTGGTTACCAGCACCACCCACAAGACTTTGCGCGGTCCCCGCGGCGGGCTCATCCTTTCGCGCGACGCCAAACTGGGCAAGAAAATAGACAAGACCATCTTCCCAGGCATCCAAGGGGGGCCGCTCGAGCACGTCATCGCCGGCAAAGCGGTCGCCTTCTTCGAGGCCCTGCAGCCGTCGTTCAAAACCTATAGCGCCGACGTGGTGGCCAGCTCCGCCCGCCTGGCGGCGGAGCTGGCCCAGCGCGGCTACCGCATCGTTTCCGGCGGCACCGACAACCACCTTTCCCTGGTGGACTTGCGACCGGCCGAGCTAAGCGGCGCCGAAGCCGAAGACCGCTTGGGCCTGGCCGGTATTACCGTCAATAAAAACGGCATCCCCTTCGACCCGCAGCCGCCGCGGGTAACCAGCGGCATCCGCATTGGCACCGCCGCCATTACCACCCGCGGCTTCAAGCCCGCAGACATGACCCAGGTGGCGGAGTTCATGGACGCCGCCCTGCGCCAGAGCGTTCCCTACCCCGAGCTGCGCGAAGGCGTCCGCGCCCTGGCGCTGGCCCACCCAATGCCTTAGCGCCGGCCTTCTGCGGCGACAATCGACTAATAGCGTACAGGGCGTGTTTTAACGCCCGCGGCGTAGCTAGCCGCATTTGGTATGTAGTACGTAGCGTGTAGCAAAAAAGCGCGGCCCGCGGACCGTGGAAAGATAGAACCCGGAGTGTGAGAATAAGCCATCACCCTACTAAAACACGGCATATTTATCTTGTGTGGTATCTTTTGTCCTTTCCTGCCTGCATGCCGCCGGCACTAGGCAACCCTGCGCACTTGCATTAGACTGAGGCTTCGGGCCGAGGGAGCCCCCTAGAAGATGCGGAAAGTGGTAATCGTCGGACGCCCCAACGTGGGTAAATCCAGCCTCTATAACCGCCTGCTCGGACG
>JALSMT010000028.1 GCA_026987375.1 Thermaceae bacterium
TCCGCCCCGGCGGGGTGCAGGCTCTTGCCGGCGTCCTCCTCCAGGTGGACGCGGGTGATGCCGATGCGCTCGCCGGCCACCTCGAGGGCGCCGCGGGCGCCTATGGGCCGGTCGTACTGGCTGATCTGGTAGTTCTTGGGCATGTCGGGGTAGAAGTAGTGCTTGCGGTGGAACTGGGTCCACTCGGGCACCTGGCAACCCAGCGCCAGGGCGAACATGATGCCGTAGTCGACGGCCTGGGCGTTGGGTACCGGCAGCACCCCCGGCAGCCCCAGGCAGACCGGGCAGACGTGGGTATTGGGCGGCGCGCCAAAGTAGTCGGCGCTGCAGGAGCAGAACATTTTGCTCTTGGTTTTGAGGTGAAGGTGGACTTCCAGCCCGATGACCGGCTCGTACATATTGAAGATTATACGGCGGCGCCGGCTCTGGGCCCGCCGGCGCGAGCGCGGCTTTGCTGAATATGCAAACGTCTCAGAGATGCGGCAACAATATGCAAAAACGGCGTCTATCGCGGCTCTTGGGGGTCGAGGCTGGGCCGTGTGTCCTGTGCGCGACTGGGTTATGGTGAGTTTTATGGACGCCACACTCACACCCCAACGCTGGAGCCTGGCAGACCTGTTCGGCGGGCCGCAGTCGCCCGAGTTTGGGCGCGCGCTCGCAGAGCTTGACCAGAAGGCCGCGGCGCTGCAGGCCCTGCGCGACGAGCTGAAGCCCGGCCTGGGCGCCGACCGCTTCGTTGAGATCGTCCACCGGGTCGAGGAACTCTCCGACCTGATGCACCGCGTCTACGCCGCAGCGGGGCTTTGGTTCTACGAGGAAACCCAGAACCCCGAGGCCCAGGCGCTGCTGGCGCAGATGCGCCAGAAGTCGGCGGAGATCGAGAACCAAACGCTCTTCTTCGAGCTCTGGTTCAAGGACCTGCCCGAAGGCGAGGCCGAGCGGCTCATCGAGGCGGCCGGCGCGCGCTACCGCTACTGGCTCGAGCAGATGCGCGCCTGGAAGCCCTACACCCTCAGCGAGGGCGAAGAAAAAATTGTCAACCTCAAGAACGCCACCGGCCGCAGCGCCCTCGACACCCTCTACGACACCATCACCAGCCGCTACAAGTTCACGCTCGAGGTGGACGGCGAAACCAAGACCCTGACCCGCGGCGAGCTGATGGTCTACGCCCGCGACCCGCGCCCCGAGGTGCGCGCCGCCGCCTACCGCGAGCTCTACCGGGTTTACGCGGAAGACGCCCCGGTGCTGGCGCAGATCTACCAGAACATCGTCAGCGACTGGAAGAACGAGTACCTGGAGGTGCGCGGGTTCAACAGCGCCATCGCCGTGCGTAACAAGATCAACGACCTGCCCGACGCGGTGGTGGAGACGCTGCTCGAGGTCAGCCGCAAGAACGCCCCCCTCTTCCAGCGCTACTTCCGCCTCAAGGCGCGGGTCCTGGGGATGGAGCGGCTGCGCCGCTACGACGTCTACGCTCCGGTCACCCAGGCCGAAAAGCGCTACGGCTACGCCGAGGCGCGGGCGATGGTGGACGAGGCCTTCGCCGCCTTCGACCCCCGCTTCGCCGAGCTGGCGGCCCGTGTCTTCGAACGCCGCCACGTCGACGCCGAGGTGCGCGAGGGCAAGGCCGGGGGCGCTTTCTGCTGGACGCCCGCGCCGGGCACGGTGCCCTGGGTGCTGCTCAACTACCAGGGCCGCCCCGACGACGTCAGCACCATGGCTCACGAGCTGGGGCACGCCGTGCACGGCATGCTGGCGGGCGAGCACCCGGTCTTCACCTTCCACGCCCCCATGCCGCTGGCCGAGACGGCCTCGACCTTCGCCGAGATGCTGCTGGTGGACCACCTGCTGGCCAGCGAGTCCGACGCCGAGGTGCGGCGTCAGGTCCTCTTCGACCAGATGGACGGCAACTACGCCACCATCATGCGTCAGGCCTACTTCGCCCTCTTCGAGATCGAGGCGCACCGACGGATCCCCGAGGGGGCCAACGCCGACGAACTGAAGGCCGCTTACCGCCGCAACCTGGAAGATCAGTTCGCTGACGCGGTGGAGCTCTCAGACGAGTTCGATTGGGAGTGGATCAGCATCCCCCACATCTACGGCACCCCCTTCTACGTCTACGCCTACGCCTTCGGCCAGCTGTTGGTGCTGGCGCTCTACAAGCGCTACCGGGAGGAGGGCGAGGCCTTCAAGCCGCGGCTCTTTCGCATCCTGGAGGCCGGCGGCACGGTGGCTCCGGCCGAGCTTTTGGCGCGCGAGGGCTTCGACGTCACCACCGCGGAGTTCTGGCAGGGCGGCTTCGACGTGGTCGCCGAACTGCTGACCAAGCTGGAAGAGGAAGCCGGGAAAGCCTAGACCGGCGACGTTTTAACGAGCTGCGCAGGCTCTTCTTTAACTGGCGTTACGCCGGGGCCGCAGGGTTTTGGCGAATGGGGGCGCCGGCGTTAGGGCAAGGCGCGCAGGCGGTATCCCACGCCCCGCACGGTTTCTATCTGCGCCCCGCACGACCCCAGGCGACGGCGCAAGTTCTTGACGTGCGCGTCTACGGTGCGGGCGTCTACGTAAGGTTCTCCCAGCTGATCCAGCAGCTCGTGGCGCGAGAGAACCCGCCCGTCGGCCTTGGCGAGCGCCGCCAGCAAACGCAGCTGCGTAGGGCTAAGGGCCACAGCGGCCTCGCCGCAGCGGGCCTCGAAGGCGCTCATGTCTACGGACACCTTTCCCACGCGGTAGACCCGCGGGCGCAGCGAGCCGCCGCCGCTGCGGCGCAGTACCGCGCGCACCCGCGCCACCACCTCGCGGGGGCTGAAAGGTTTGGTTATGTAGTCGTCGGCCCCCAGCTCGAGCCCCAAGAGGCGGTCTACCTCCTCGGCTTTGGCGGTCACCATCAGGATAGGTACGTCCGACTTGGCGCGGATAGTGCGGGCCACCTCTAGCCCGCTCATCTCGGGAAGCATCAGGTCGAGCAAAATTAGGTCGGGCTGGAAGGCGCGCCATAGCTCCAGGGCCCGTTTGCCGCTGCCGGCCCTCTCGGTGGCGAAGCCTTCGGCCCGCAGGTAGCGTTCCAGTATCTCCGCGATACGAGTTTCGTCTTCTACCACGAGAATGCGCTTTTCGGCCATGGGTTCATTGTACGGTGGCGCCCCGCAGACTGGTTTATGAACTAAAGCGCAGCCTAGGGGTTACCAAGCCCTGGCCTAAAGATGCATTCCCCTTGACGCTCAGCACTACAAGAGGCCGCCCCAAGCAGCGTATCGTCCACGGTACGGCGAGGGAGCAAACGTCTCCCCATACTGCCGCCCGCGACGATTTACACCGTCCCGCCCTGCACCACTTCTCACGCACTAAAATGAGTTATGTCCCTCGATCCGAGTTCACCCGACCTAGACACCTACCAGAAGAAGTCGCGCAAGACCTGGAGCCTGATCCACACCGACCACCCCATCACCTACCCCACCCTGGGCCTGGTCAACGAGGCCGGCGAGCTGGCCGGCAAGGTCAAGAAGATCTTCCGCGACAAGGGCGGGGTGATCGGCCCCGCCGACCGCGAGGCCCTCAAGTACGAGCTGGGCGACGTGCTGTGGTACCTGGCGCAGATCGCCACCGAGCTGGACCTGAGCCTGCGCGAGGTGGCCGAGGCCAACCTGGCAAAACTCTTCGACCGGCTCGAGCGAGGAGTGATTAAGGGCGAGGGTGACAACCGCTAGGAGGAACCATGCCGTACGACCTCAAAGACGTAAAAATGCCGGTGCTGACCGGCCGCGCGCTGCGCGCCTTCGCCGCCGCCCTCGACAACCCGCTCGCCGGCCCTCGCCTGGTGCAAAAGTTGATGAAAGACGCCGGCGTGCCGCGTTTGGCCGAGCTGAAGGACCTGCCCGCCCCGCTCTTCCTGCCGCTCGCACCCGCGCCCGAACCGGCATCCGAGAGCAGTGAGAAGAAGCCGCGCCTCGCCTCGCGCCTGGTGGCCATCTTCCGGCGCGAGGCGGCCCCCGCGGCCCCGCCCGAACCGCCGGCCGGGCCGGCCCCGTTCCGTAGCGCGACCGGCTTCGCCGCCGCCTACAAGAGCGGCGAGAGCACGCCCGAGGAGGTGGCCGAGCGCTTCCTCGCCGCCTACGCCGAGCTCAACCCCAGGCTGCACGCCTTCATCAGCGTCAACCCCGACGACGTGCGCCGACAAGCGGCGGCCTCTACAGAACGCTGGCGGAGTGGAAAGCCGCTAGGGCCGCTCGACGGCGTGCCCGTGGCCGTCAAGGACGAGCTCGACGTGGCCGGCTACCCCACCACCGCCGGCACCGCCTTTTTGAAAGAAGTAGCCAACGAAGACGCCACCGCCGTCGCCCGCCTGCGCGCGGCCGGGGCGCTGATCGTGGGCAAGGCCAACATGCACGAGCTGGGGGCCAACCCCACCGGCCACAACCCCCACCACGGCCACGCCCGGAACCCCTACGACCCGGCCCGTGATACCGGCGGCAGCTCCTCGGGACCGGCCGCGGCGGTCGCCAGCGGCCTGGTGCCCCTGGCCCTGGGGGCCGACGCCGGCGGCTCCATCCGCGTGCCGGCGGCGCTCAGCGGGGTCTACGGCCTCAAGGCCACCTTCGGCGGCGTCAGCGAGCACGGGGCCTACCCCGTCTGCTGGAGCGTGGCCCACGTGGGCCCGCTGGGCGCCAGCGCAACCGACGTGGCCCTGGCCCACCGGCTGATCGCCGGGCCCGACCCCAAAGACCCCCACACCGCCTCGGCCCCGGCGCCCGAAGCCCCCGACTGGAATCGCGAAGACCTCGCGGGCCTCAAGGTGGGCGTCTGGCCCGCGTGGTTCGACCACGCCGAGCCGGGCGTGGTCGCGGTGGCCCGCGCCGCGCTCGCGCGTATGGAGGAGGCGGGGGCCGAGGTCGTCGAGTTCGAGCTGCCCGGCCTCGACGACGCCCGAGTCGCCCACGCGGTGACCGTGCTGACCGAGATGGGCCGCAGCTTCCAGCGCACCCAGGCGCACTGGCGCGAGCTGGCCCCGGCCACCCGCATCAACCTGAAGATCGGCCAGAGCGCGGCCGGCGCCGACTACGTGGCCGCCCAGCAGGTGCGCGCGCGCATGGTGGCGGCGCTCGACGAGGTGCTGGCTCAGCTCGACCTGATCGCCACCCCCACCACCGCCGCGGTCGCGCCGCCCATCCCCAAGGCCGCCGAGCCCGCCGGCATCAGCGACCTGGGCACGGTCACCAAGCTGATGCGCTTCATCTTCCTGACCAACCTCACCGGCCACCCTTCGCTCTCGCTGCCGGCGGGGTACACCGCGGAGGGCCTGCCCGTGGGGCTGCAGCTCATCGGCCGCGCCTGGGGCGAGCGCACGCTCCTCGAGGCGGCCTGGGCGCTCGAGCGCAGCGGCGAGCGCCGGCGGCCGCAGGTCTTCGTGGATTTGCTGGG
>JALSMT010000029.1 GCA_026987375.1 Thermaceae bacterium
TTATTTTTATCTAAATCATATATACCAATAGAATTATTTTCAAAAACAATTGCTATTAAATTATTAAATTTTGTTGCAGTAGCAATTAAATAAGGCAATTTTATAACTTTTTTTTCATTGATTAATAATAATTTATCTCCATTTTTTGCTAAATCATTATTAATTTTTATAAATTTTCCTAATTTTTTACCATTTTTATCAAAATTTACCCACTCTCCCCATACTCCATCATCAAGAAATTTTCTTTTTTTATATTTAAGTTTTAACTCTTTAAATGTTAAATTATTTTTTGTATAGTCTTGAAGATATAAATTACTCTCTTTTGTTTTTAATCTTTTATTTATAGATGTTTGTGGCTCAAAATTTTTAGAGCTACATCCTAAAAATAGTAAACTTCCAATTAATAATAAATATATCTTTTTCATTTAACTATCCCATAATGAATTAAAAATGTAGCAAATTGTTTAAATTGAGAATCTGCTGGAATTTCGTTTGCATAAATTAATGCTTTCTTTCTATCTCCTTTTTGTAAATAAAGTCTAACTAAAGCTAATCTAACTGAATTTTTTAATATATGATAATTTGGATTATTTAAATAATTTTCTAAAGAAGCTATATCTCCTTTTTGCATTGCAATTTTATATGCTTTAATCTCTTTTAAAAGATTTGAATCAATTTTTGAATATTCACCTTTTTGAAATAAATAAAGAGAATATAAATTTTTATATTTTTTTAACTCTTCAATAGCTTTTTTATCATTATTTAGTGCTTTTTGTAAAAGTATGTTTGAGTTAATTATTTGTTGTTGTTTATAGTAATCATATCCATAATATCCAATTAAAATCACAACAGTTAAAATAGCTATAGCAATAATAGGCTTTTTATATTTATTTATAAATTTTTCAAGTTTAAATATTTTTACAAGCAGTTCTTCATCTTTTTTTATTTCGTCTTTAACTTCTTTTATATCCATTATTAACCTTTTTGTTGAAATTTTATCAAATATTCTTCAATTTTTCTTAAAACATCTTTTTTTATCTCTAATTTAAGTTTTATAACTGCAAGATTTAAATTAAATTTTTTTAATTTTACATAATCTTTAAATGTTGTTACTATTCTTTTATTTTTAAATTCTTTTAAATCATCTATTTTATACTCATAATGGTCTGGAAAAAATTTATACTCTTTTTTCCAATATTTAAGAAGTCTATTTGGTTTTGAAATTGCACTAACTAAAATATCTCCACTTGGAATTTCTACAACTCTTTTAAAATCCCTATTTTCTTCTAAAATTAAATCTGCATATTTTAAAGCCAATCTTGGATATCTATAACCTCCAGCTGGCAAGGTAAAAGGATTTTTTATTTTAACATCAAGGATTATATTTAATTTTTTAAATGGTTTATCAAATCCATCATCTAAAATAATAAATCCAGCTCCTAACTCTTTTGCTTTTAAAATTCCTTTTTTTCTAT
>JALSMT010000030.1 GCA_026987375.1 Thermaceae bacterium
CCACCATCCCTCTTTATGAGTCTAGGCCGTGTGGACGAATTTTATCCAGATGAATGCGCAGACGAGAGCGAGCATTGAAGCGAAATTGGCAGCCGTTTTCTCGCAGCGCAAGGCAATTCTCTTGAACCGCTTGATTTTCCCGAACAGCTGCTCGATGCGTGCTCGCCCCCGGTAGAGAGCCTTCGGAAAATGTCTTTGGGGATTTTTTGCATTTTTCCGCTGCGGAATGACGGGGATGGCGCCTCTGTTGCGCGCCGCCTGGCGGTTTGCGTGGCTGTCATACCCCTTGTCGCCCACGACGGCTCGCGGCCCGGGACACAGAGAGGCATCAAGAAGGGGCGCGAAGAAAGGCGCATCGCTCTGCTCGCCACCAGTGAGCAGGAAGGCCAGCGGCAGGCCCCGATGATCGCACTTCAGGTGGATTTTCGTGGAGAACCCGCCGCGTGAGCGGCCAAGCGCCTGCCCGGTCTGCCCCCTTTTGCGCCCGCCGCAGAAACATGGGCACGAACAATCGAAGTATCAAACATTTGCACCAGATGAGCGCTGTCGCTGGCGGCTGTCAGCAATTCGAAGAAATCCTCGAAAACCCCAGCCTTCGACAGCCGGTAAAAGCGCTTCCAGACGCTGTTCCACGGGCCGAAGCGCTCCGGCAACGCCCGCCAGGTGATGTTGTGGACTGCAAAATAGTGCAACGCCTCCAGAAACAGACGATCATCACGCGCCTTGCGGCCTCGGCGCGGCAGGCATTGGCGAAACAGCCTCACCGCAAGTTCCCAGTCCCGCTCCGTCATGTGCGTGCTCATGAGTGCCATCTCCCCTGCAGAAGAAATCGGATGGCATCTTATGAATCACATCTTCGCTCCCTTGAGAATCCTTCTCCTTCAATCTGAGTCATTTCGTCCACACGGCCTAGTCCGCCTCCCCGCTACAATCACGGGCATGAAAGGTCTTAATCCCTTTTTCTTCAGGGCTGGGTGGTTAGGACCGCGAGGCGGAGGATTTTTTGCAGGGCCGTCTTAATCCCTTTTTCTTCAGGGCTGGGTGGTTA
>JALSMT010000031.1 GCA_026987375.1 Thermaceae bacterium
AATGGTATCCAAGATGCAGGAGAGATGGGTAAATCGGGTATTACTGTTAAGTTGAGTGGAGCAAAGAGTGCTACTACTGTAACAGATGCAAATGGTTTATATAAATTCTGTAACTTAAGTAGTGGTGATTATGTAGTAGAGGTTGTTAAACCATCAGGATATGATATATCTCCTAAAGATGCTGGAGGAGATGATAGTAGAGATTCTGATATAGATGTAGCAACAAGTAAGAGTGATACTGTTACTATAACTAATAAAGATATCTTAACTGTAGATGCAGGATTGATAAAAAAGATAAAAGCAGATAATGATGAGAAGACAGGAAGAGCAGGAGAGCCTGTAACTATAGATATCTTGGCAAATGACAGTGCAGATGATGGAATAGACCCAACAACTGTAAACTTAAATCCAGATAGTGTAAATGGTGTAGGTGAAGATACAGATGGCGATGGAGATATAGATAGAGTAGTAGTTGCAGGTGAGGGTGTATGGAGTGTAGATAATAGTGGTAAATTAACTTTTACACCAGAAGCTGGATTTACAAGTGATCCAACACCAATAGAGTATAGTGTAAAAAATACAAAAGGTGAGCAACAAGATAGCGCAGTAGTATCAGTTAAATACAGCTCTGCAATATCTATCCATGGATATGTATGGTATGATGAGAATGTAGATGGTATTAATAAGGGTGAGACTAATGTAGTTGCCGTAGAGGTAAAACTATATGATAGTGAAGGTAACTTAGTAGCAACAACTAAAACAGATGCTAAAGGTTTCTATAACTTTGATGGTGTAGAGCCAGGTAAAGAGTATATAGTTAAATTTACAACACCAGATACATATCTTGTAACAAAAGGTGGTAAAGATAGTGATACAAATAGCTTAGGAGAAGCAAAAATAACTCCAACAGCAGGTGGAGATAATGAGGTTGATATGGGTATCATATGTAGTTGTGATGAGTATAAATTAAACCCAGACAGCAAGAGCGACAGTGCAAGTGCACTTAACTTTGGTGGAGCATTAGCTATATTTGCTATGCTTAT
>JALSMT010000032.1 GCA_026987375.1 Thermaceae bacterium
GCACGCAGGAGGTCAGCGGTTCGATCCCGCTATTCTCCACCATTTTTGGCAATTTGCACTTAAAAAAGATACTCACTTACTACTAAGTAAGCTTCGCATCTTTTTTAAGCACAACTTGCTCAAAAATGAAATTAATAAAACTTAATTGAAGCACTTCTGGTGTAAGTGTTTCAATTAGGTTTTAGACCTAAGTGATATTTAATTTATTATTGTTAAGAGTCTAATGTAATGCATAATTAAATAACATTTGTTATTAATTATAGATATTACTACAATTGCAAAATACTACTTTATTATTTGTTTAATAAGGTAGTGCCTTAGAATTAGAGAACTAAGGGCAGATGGTGGATGCCTTGGCAAAGAGAGGCGATGAAGGACGTATTAGGCTGCGATAAGCCATGGGGAGCTGCCAAAGAGCTTTGATCCATGGATTTCCGAATGGGGCAACCCAACATATAGTGATATATGTTACCAATTTATTGGAGCGAACCTAGGGAAGTGAAACATCTCAGTACCTAGAGGAAAAGAAATCAACCGAGATTCCCCTAGTAGCGGCGAGCGAACGGGGATTAGCCCGCTCAGTGATAGCTTAGAGGATAGATGAATAACCTGGAATGGTTGAGCATAGAAGGTGAAACTCCTGTAATCGAAATCTTTTAAGTGGTACTAGGCTGAGGAATGAGTAGGTCGGGACACGAGAAACCCTGACTGAATATGGGGGGACCACCCTCCAAGGCTAAATACTACTCTTTGACCGATAGTGAACAAGTACCGTGAGGGAAAGGTGAAAAGAACCGTGGTAAACGGAGTGAAATAGAACCTGAAACCATCTGCCTACAATCATTCAGAGCCCCATGCTAAATGCGGGGTGATGGACTGCCTTTTGCATAATGAGCCTGCGAGTTATGGTGACTAGCGAGGTTAAGCATACGCGAAGCCGTAGCGAAAGCGAGTGTTAACGCGCGAATAGTTAGTTGCTGTAGACCCGAAACCAAGTGATCTATCCATGAGCAGGTTGAAACCGGTGTAAGAGCCGGT
>JALSMT010000033.1 GCA_026987375.1 Thermaceae bacterium
TGCTCACCAGCTCCACCATGGGTAGTGGCTTGTAAGTGTCCACCTTGGTCATTTTCTAATCCATCTTTATAGCCATCTGTTTTTTCTGCCTTGCTTTGTTGGTGCACTTTACCTCTAGATAGGAGAGGATTAATTAAAAATTATTCATCTTTCTTATCTTCATAAGTAATATTAATTTTTGATAAGTCTGGTAACTCACCATTTTTAACCATCTCTTTATATTTCTTCTCTTTCTCTTCTGGAGTTAAACTATCATCCCATCTTGGGTCATACTCTTTAGCAAGTTCTTTTAATTCATCTTCTAACTCTTGATCCCACTCAAACTTAATATTTAGTTCTCCATTATTATTTAGTGTTACCTTTGCTCTATTCCATTTGTGCTTGTCTGTATCTGCTGTCATTGTTTGGTAGAGTTCGTGGAAAAGGTTAAATTGATTATTTAATAGTTTTCTAGCACTAGTATATATAGTAGTGCCATCACTTGTTAAGTATTCAGCTTGAACGCTTATACTACTAGAACTAGGTCTTTCAATATTAACAATAAGCTTTATCCAATCATTTAAATCTTTACTTCTTTCAAATAAAGTTTCACCAATTTTTTGCATCAATTCATCATAATTTTCAAACATTAATTATCTCCATTGGGAAAATCATCTTCATATATTTTACCATCAATTTTATATTCAACCTCAAATTTAACAGGTCTCTTGCTACTCCCCTCATAAATAGGTTTAATTTTAACTTCTACCTTCTTGCCTTCATTGGCTGCTTTTGCCCAAGAGTTTTCCATCTTTTTCCAATCACTGTTATTAACTTAACTTTCGCACCCAAATCCAAGCATTTTCTGAGTCACATCCTGCAATATAGCGATAATGCTTGTTAAATCCTCATTTCTATTGACAATGTCCTCTATTTTAGCTACTTCATTAAGTATAGAGATAAATACTTGCATTGCAATAGCTAATGTGTGAAGTTCGCACTCTAAATCTTTAAATAATCCTCCAATGGTTTTAGGTTCATTGTTTATTCTGTTT
>JALSMT010000034.1 GCA_026987375.1 Thermaceae bacterium
ACGATAAAGCTGCCGGCCAGATTGTTGAGGGCCACCGTGATAGGCTGCACGCTCGGTTTGTTGGTTATCACCACGCCAAAGAGAAAGTCGTTCCATATCTGGGTGAACTGCCAGATCACCGCCACTACCGTAGCCGGAGCGGAAAGCGGCAGGATGACACGCAAGTAAACACCCAGCACGCCGGCGCCGTCTATCTGCGCCGCTTCGGGTAGCTCGGCTGGTATCTGTGCGTAGTAATTGCGGAATATCAGCGTCGTGATGGGCAGGCCGTAGATGACGTGGGTGATCACCAGGCCGGTAATGGTGCCGTAAAGATGCAGCTTCATCAGAATTTTGACCAGAGGAATGAGAACCGACTGATAGGGGATGAACATCCCAAATAGCAGCAGAAAGAAGAGCGTTTCGCTGCCCCTAAAGCGCCAGTGGGCCAGCAGATAGCCGTTAATGGAGCCTAGTAGCACCGAGAAAAATACCCCCGGAACCACCAGGTAGATAGAGTTCATGAAGTTGCGGCTGAGGCCTTGCATGCCCGTGTGTGGGTCCCCCAGCCACGCCTTGGCGAACGACGCCAGCGATAAGTGCTGGGGCAGCTGCCACATCGTCTCCACGCTGACCTCGCGGTAATCCTTAAGGGCGTTGACCAGCAGCACGTAGATAGGCATCAGATAAAAGACGGCTAGCAGCAGAAGCGCTAGGTAAATGAAAGGGCGAACCCAGGACCGTTGTTTCACTCTTTGGCCTCCGTGGCCAGACTCCAGCGCAGATAAGGAATAACCAGAAAGCTGACCAGGATTAGCAGCACGGTCGAGATTCCCGCACCCTGTGCAAAGTGGTTGGCTTGAAAGGTGGTAATGAACATAAAGAGTGCGGGCACGTCCGAGCTGAAGGCGGGGCCGCCGCTGCTGCCGGCGATGGCTACGACCAGGTCGAAGATCTTGAGCGATATGTGCCCCAAGACGATTACCGCGCTGAGAGTGACCGGTGTTATCAGCGGCAGGGTAATGAAACGGAAGGTCTGCCCGCTGCTGGCCCCGTCAACCTGTGCGGCTTCGTAGATCTCCTTAGGGATGGCGCGCAGCCCCGCCAAATAGAGCGCCATGGTGTATCCCGAAAGCTGCCAGATGGCCGCCAGGGCGATCGCCTTGATGCCGATGTTGGGGTCGGTATACCAGCCGCTGTTGAGGTTAAGGCCCATGCTGTGGAAGAGCAGGTTGAGGCCGCTCGAAGGATTCATCAACCAGCGCCAAGCCACGCCGGTGACTATGAATGAGAGCGCCATCGGCATCAGGAAGATTGTTCTGAAAACACCCTCGAAGCGTACCCCGCCCGCCAATAAGAGCGCCCCTCCTAGACCGAGGATCAAGGAACCGGGGATAAAGATTAGGCTGAATACCGCGGTGTTCTTGAGGTCTATTAGAAAGCGGGGGTTTTGGAACAATCGCACGTAGTTGTGCAGACCTATGAAGTGGGGGTGCGGTACGAATAGGTCGTTTTGATTGGTGAGTGATAGCCAGCCCGTCCAAAGAATGAAGCCGTAAACGAAGACCGCTACGAGCAGCAACGAGGGCAAGAGCAATAAAAAGGCGATGCGCCGATTGCGCTTCACGCTTTACCTCCGGCCTGGGAGGCCCACGGGCCTCCCAGGCCAGTCATTGGGCTAGTGACAGACCCCGGCGTCTACGCAGGCCTGCGCCAAGCTCTTTTGCGCTTGCGTTACGTCGCGACGGGTTACGAAGAGGGTCATGACGTCGTTGATGGCCGCGACCCAACTTTCTTTGGCGGCCGCGCCGTGCACCAGCGAGGGAACTATGGTGTCTACCTTCCAGCGTTTCATCGCCCACTGCAGGTAGGGGTTGAAGAGCGAAGGGTCGCAGTCGGTGCGGGCGCAGATTGAGCCCTTGAGCGGGTTGAAGGCTTCTTGTCCCGCCTTGGAGCCTACCAGCTCCAGCCACCAGCGCGCCTCCTGTTGATCGGGCGCTTTGGCCGGCATGCCGAAGCTGTCGGAAAGGGCGTCATAGATGTCTGCGTTTCCGGGAGCGGGAGCCCAACCGTAGCCTTCGAACTTCTTGGCCATAAAGTCGCCGTTGGCCCAGTCGCCGTGGATAAACATGGCGGCTTTACCTTGGATGATTAGGTCGTTGGCCTGGTCCCAGCTGCGCGCAGCGTGGTCAGAGTTGACGTAGCTGAGCATTTTGGCGAACGTTTCGAGCGCCTTTTTGACGCCGGGGCCGTTCCAGTCGGTCTTGCCGTTCCAAAGGCCTTTATAACCATCGGCGCCCAGCGTACCGATGAGAACCGTCTCGAAGACGTGGGTACTGGCCCAGATGCCGTTGTCACCCAAAGCCAGCGGAGTAATCCCGGCCTTCTTCAGCTTTTCCGCCGCGGCGAAAAACTCATCGTAAGTCTTCGGCGGCGTCAGGCCGTACTTCGCAAAAATGGCCTTGTTGTACCACATTACGTTGGCGCGGTGAATGTTGGCCGGCACCGACCAGTAGTGACCGTTCCACTTCAGAAGCTCCAGCACGCCCTGGGGGTAGACCTTTTCCCAGCCGTTGTCTTTGAAAATGCCGTCCAAAGGTTGCATAAAGCCGTTAACGACCCAGGTGTCGATTAGCTCGTGGCCCATGTGCACCTGGAAGGAGTCGGGCGGGTCTCCACCCAGCATGCGCGTTTTCAAGACGGCCTTGGCGTTGGAGCCGGCGCCGCCGGCGACCGCGGCGTTGATGATCTTGACTCCCGGGTGCTGCTGCTTGTAGATGTCGAAGAGCTTTAACAAGCCGGCCGCTTCACCGCCGGTAGTCCACCAGGAGAATATTTCGAGCTTACCGCTTTGAGCCAGCGACATACCCAAAGCCATGACAGCAACCGAAAAACCAACCAGCCAGTTCCTGAATTTCATAACACCGCCTCCTTTTCTCATGACTAAGCGGTCATGTTTTGCTTTCTACCTGAATTTACGACTAGCCTAGAGAGCTGTCAACGCCAATAGGTTCATAAAGAACGGCCGCACAGCAATGCACGTAGACTAAACAAAAGGGGGCAGTATGCGAGAATGGGCCTTCAGCAAAGCGGATGGCCGCAAACTATACCTCTATTCTTGGGACAAAGAGCCGGGTCCGCTACTGGAAGATAGCTACCGCGGCCAGCCTGCTCAGGCACACCTGCGCTGGCACCCGCTGCAACAAGAGTGGGTGATATATGCGCCGCAGCGTCAGGGGAGAACCTACCACCCGCCGCGGCAGTCCTGCCCTTTCTGCCCGGGTGGAGAGGTGCCCTTCGGCGACTTTGAGATAGCCGTGGTCGAAAACCGCTACCCCGCTTTGAGCTCGCGTCCTGGTCTGGCCCCGCAGCCGCCGGTGCCTAGTGCGCCCGCTTACGGACGCAGCGAGGTGGTTATCTATACCGCAAATCACAATGGTTCGCTAGCCAGGCTCTCGCAAGAGCGAAGGCGCTTGTTGGTGAGGGTCTGGGCCGCCCGCTACCGCGCTTTATACGAACTGCCCGAGGTGCGCTACGTCTTTCCCTTCGAAAACCGCGGCGAAGAGGTGGGAGTGACCTTGTTCCACCCCCACGGGCAGATTTACGCCTATCCTTTCGTACCAGCGTCGATTGCCACAGAGGCCGCCGTCTTCGCGAAGCAGGCTGTTTTGCAAGATCTTTGGCCACGGCTAGACCCCTACCACGTGGCCCAGCGTCCCGGCTTTTTGGCGTTTACGCCCCCGTTCGCCCGTTTTCCCTACGAGGTCTGGATCGCCCCCGAACAACCCCACCTGGGGCCATGGTCTTTCAGCGAAGCCGAGAGCGACGCCTTTGCCGATCTTCTTGGAGAAGTGGCGCTGCGGCTAGACGGCCTATTCTCGCGAGAGATGCCTTACGTAATGGCGTTTCACGCCGCCCCCAAGGACGCAGAGTCGTTCCACTTTCACGTAGAGATATACCCCAAGTTGCGCAGTCGCGACAAGCAAAAACACCTAGCCGGGACCGAGGTGGGCGTAGGGATATTTACGGCGGCTGTCCTGCCCGAAGAAGCCGCGCGCCTCTTGCGGGAAGCGGGGCGGTGAAAGCCAGGGCCAAAGCGCCGGCCAGGGTCAACCTCTTGGGCGGGCACACCGATTACAACGGTGGTTTTGTGCTGCCTAGCGTTCTACCTTATTACACCGTCGTCGAGGCGGAGCCGCGAGAAGGGGTTTCGGCCTATTCGGACGCTTTTGCAGAAGAGCGGGTATATCAACAACGGGCTCCCGATGGCAGCTGGTTAGACTACCTGGTGGGGGTGGTCTGGGCGCTTGCGCAAGCCGGATACCAGATACCGGGAGCGCACTTTAACGTCAGCGGCAACGTTCCATTGGGAGTAGGGCTTTCGAGTTCGGCGGCTTTACAGGTGGCGGCCCTAAGGGCTTTGCGGTGGCTTTACCGGCTGCCCATAGACGATTTAGAGATAGCGATGCTGGCGCAGCGCGCCGAAGCCGAGTACGTAGGGGTGCGCTGTGGGGTGATGGATCAGATGGCTTCTTCGTTGGCGAAGGCGGGAGAGGCGCTGTTTATAGATACCCGCAGCCTGTCCTTCCGGCGCTTGCGGCTTTTTGAGGGCGCCCGAATCGTGGTGGTAGACTCGGCCAGACCGCGCCGATTGGCCGAAAGCGGCTACAACCAACGCCGTGCAGAATGCGCCGAAGCCGCCCGTTTATTAGGAGCCGAGTTGCTGCGGGAGGTGGCCGAGCCCGCCGATCTGGCCTTATTGCCAGAACCTTACCGACGCCGCGCGCGCCACGTGATTAGTGAAAATGTGCGCGTGATTAAGGCGCTGCGGGCGTTAGAAGCGGCCGACGCTGATGAGTTTGGAAGACTGATGCTGGCTTCGCACCGCTCCCTTAAACAAGACTTTGAAGTCTCTACCCCCGAACTCGACAGGCTGGTTGAGCTGGCCCTGGCAGCCGGAGCTTATGGCGCCCGCCTAACCGGAGCTGGGTTTGGGGGCGCTATTGTAGCGCTGGTGCCCGAAAAAGGCCTGGAACTCTTCTACGGCGAGGTTTCGCGGGGATACCCGGAGGCGCGTTTTTATTGAGGCCAGCCAGCCCCTTTCCCACAGCCGTTCTTGGGGGCGGCGGCAAACGAGCTATCACGCCCGGTCAAAACCTGTCCAGCCTTGTCTAAAAGCTCTCGTTCAATAGGTAGGTGGCGGTTTTGCTGTCGGTGATCAGCGCCTGGAAGAGGCCGCCGCGCAGGGCCGCGCGGATCGCGGGCAGTTTGGCCGCGCCGGCGGCCATGGCCACGCGCTGGGGGATCTGCAGGAAGTCGTCCCAGCCGACGGCCAGCA
>JALSMT010000035.1 GCA_026987375.1 Thermaceae bacterium
ATTATATAAAAAAAGGTTTTGAAGATAAAGAAAATCTCTTTTTTTACAAAATAAATTTTTATGCATATGAAGCATTTAAACATATTTTAAAAAAAGATTTCAATAAAATAATAATATTTGTAAAAAACAAAAATGTAGCAAGTTACCTTTTAAAAAGAGTTAAATTTTATAAAACTCCTACTTTATTTGTTAAGTTTTGGATGGATTTTGAAATTGAAAGCGAAAATTTTATTGAAATTATTGATTTACCAGAGTTAATTACAAATAAAATTATAGATTTTTTGCCAAATGTACCTTTATTTGCAAGAGACATTGGACTTGGAATTGGAGAAATACTTGAAGTTGAAATACCTCCACATTCACCTTTTGCGTATAAACAAATAGCAATTTTTGAAAGATATAATGTAAAAGTAGCTGCTTTATATAGAAATAATGAATTAAAAGATTTTACAAAAAGCTCTATAATATTGCCAAATGATAAACTAATTTTAATTGGAGAGCCAGATACTTTAAAAGAATTGTTTAATCAAATCAAAAAAAATATTGGAGCATTTCCTCAGCCATATGGACAAAATTTATACTTACTTCTTGATATGAAAAATTTAAAAAAAGAAGAATCCTCCAAACTTCTAAAAACTGCTCTATTTTTGCATAGAAAATTAAAACATAAAAAATTAATTATAAAAGTAATTAATCCATCTTTAAAACTTAGGTTAAGCAAATTACATAAATTTGAAAATATCCAAATACTTACAGATTATATTAATAGTGATTATGAAAAAGTTTTAATACAAGATAATTTAAAATTAAATATTGGTCTTTTTATTACCAGTAGTAAGCTATTTTATAAATATAAAAAAACATTTTTTAATTTAAAAAAACCTATACTAAAAACAGGAGAAGAATCAATAAAAAAATGTGAAAGTTTAGGTGTTATTTTAAATGAAAAATATATAACAAAAATTGCTCATGTGATATTTGACTTATCATATCAATTAGATAAAAAAATAAAATTTTTTGATATTGA
>JALSMT010000036.1 GCA_026987375.1 Thermaceae bacterium
AAAAATTCACCGTATTTGCGAACAAACTCCAGCGCCTGAGGGGTTAGCTTGCTCTGACCTCCCCCTTCGCCGCCAGAGCGAGATTCAATAAGTTTAAAGCCGAGGGCGGTTTCGACCCGTCTGATCCGTGACCAGGCGGAGCGGTAGCTGAAACCGGCGACGCGGGCCGCGGACTTGAGACCGCCCGTTTCACGAATCGCCTCGAGCAGCCTCAGGGTGCGAGGGCCCATGACGTACTCACCGGATTCGGTTTCCAGCCAGAACTTAGCGCGGGGACGCGTTCGCATACCTTAGTAAACCATTTCCCCGGCCAAGTACGCTTTGGCTTCCCGGCTCCGCGGTGAAGCAAAAAAGGTTTCGGTCGGCGCCTGCTCTACAATGCGGCCGTCCAACAGCAACCACGTTTCTTCTCCCAGGCGCCGGGCCTGGTGCAGGTTATGGGTAACGAGCACTACGCTGCGCCCGCGAGTATGCGCCTCTCGCAAGAGAGCTTCGACCATGGCTACGTTTTTGGGATCGAGCGACTGGGTGGGCTCGTCCAGCAAGAGAACGTCCGGCTCGGTAGCCAAAGCCCGCACCAACGCCAACCGAGCGCGCTCGCCGCCCGAAAGCTTGGCGGCGGGCTGACGCAACCTTTCGGCGAGACCCACCCGCGCCAGCCAAGGCCGCAGGCGCCGCCTTGCCTCGGCGCTTGCGACACCCATGAGCCGCAGACCAAAGACAGCGTTATCTATGACGTTTCTTTCTAAAACGATGTTGTCTTGGTCAAGGTAGACGGCTCTGCCGCGCCTTTCCAGCACGCCGTCCTGCGCCGCTTCCATGCCCGCGAGCAGGCGCAAAAGCGTGCTCTTGCCGGCGCCGCTGGGCCCCAACATGGTAATGAAGCTCCCCTCGGGAACCCGCAGGTCTGCTACCCGCAGGTCAAAGCCTGGGTAGCTCTTCCGCAGACCGCTAGCCCTTATCACTCTCGCTCACCCCAGACGACGAGCACGGCGGTCACCAGCAAGGTCAGACCTAGCAATACCAGACCCAGCATCAAGGCGCTACGCAGCTCCCCTTTGCGGGTTTCCAGAACCACCGCGGTGGTGAGGACGCGGGTATGGTGGCGGATGTCACCGCCGGTAATGGTGGCCGCGCCCACCTCGCTGATGGCAGAGCCAAAACCAGCGGCGAGGGCGGCGACAATTGGGCGGCGGCTCTCCCACAAAAGCGTGGTGAGCACCTGTTTTTCGCTGCCGCCGAGGCCGCGAACAAGCCGCCTGACGTTGGCGGCGCGGGCCCTTACCCCAGCCGCAGTAAAACCGGCGATCATGGGAAACGCCAGAACCGCCTCGGCCATGACCATAGCCGTCTGGGTGAATAGTAGTCCGCTCTTACCCAGCGGCCCGCTGCGCGACAGCAGCAGGTAGAAGAACAAACCGACTACAACCGGCGGCAAGCCCATCGCCGCGTACAACACCACCCGCGCCGAGCCGCCGCCGCGCCGAGGGCGGGCCCCCAGCCAAACACCCAGCGGCAGTCCGAAGAGCGCTGCTAAAAAAGTCGCCGCGCCGGCGATACGCAGGCTGCGCCAGGCAATTTCCCATATCTCGCCCAGGGGAACGTCCACCTTACGGTTTTACCTCCATGAGACACTTGCCGTGCAGGGCGTGAAAGAGGCTCTGGCCGAACTTTTCCTTCATGTAGTCATCAATCGCCTGCTGTACGTCATCTCTTAGCAAGTACGAACGCAGGCGGTAGGCGGCGCTGCTGCGTAGCCCCTGAAAGCGCTTGGGGTTTACCACCATGTAGCTGTACTGGTTGAGCATTAACGGCTCGGGGCGGTTGTAGAGGTCCACGATGGCTATCTTGTCTTTCATGAAAAGGAAGGTGCCGAGGTCCGTCAGGGTGTAGGCCCGCTTCTCTGCGGCCAACGTGAGCGTAGAGCCCATGCCGCTGCCCGACTCCAGATACCAGGGCCGACCGTCGGGCACAAGCTTGGCGGCCCGCCACAGCGAGCGCTCGCGGTGATAAGTGCCGGACTTGTCGCCGCGGCTGATGAAGAGCGCCCCGCTGCGGTAGATACGGCGCATAGCGTCCAGGGCGTCTGCGGCCTGCGCCACGCCGGCGGGATCGGCGGCCGGCCCGGCTATGACGAAGTTGTTGTACGCCAGGCAGGCGTGGGCTACTCCCTTGCCCTCGCGCAGAAACTTCGCCTCCAGGTCCGGCGCGTGCACCAAGACCGCGTCAACGTCGCCGCGCCCGGCGATGGCCAGCGCCTGACCCGTGCCCACGGCGATTACCTCTACCTCTATACCGCTCTCAACGGTAAACTGGGGCAGAATAGCCTCTAGCAGTCCCGAGTCGTTGACGCTGGTAGTCGTCGCCAGGCGCATGGATCCGGCGGCGAAAGCCAACGCGAACAGCCAGAAAAGCGCCAGGAGCTTTTTCATTTCTCCTCCTCGGTGTTGCAATGCTTTGCAACACCACCATTCTAAACGACGCGGCAAGACATAAGCCCCGCCGCCGCAGCCTCGAATAAAACTAGCGCTTTTTTAGCGCTTTTTGCGACCGCGCCCGCGCTTCTTGCCGCCGCTCGGTTCGCCATCCGAGCCGGAGCCGCGCATAAAACTCTTCAGCTTGTGCTCGAACTCCGGCGCTTGGCGCGGCAGACGTCTAGGCTTTGGCGGGTCTAGCGGCTTTTCCATGAGCTCTTTTATGGAAAGATCCAACCGGCCCTTGTCATCACGGCCCAGAATAAAAACCTCGACGATGTCGCCTTCGTTGAGGAAGTCGCGGACGTTTTTCACGAACTCATGGGCGATCTCGGAGATGTGCACCAGCCCCGACTCCCCGCCCGGCAACTCAACAAAGGCTCCAAAGTCCATAACCCGCGTTACGCGGCCCTCTACGATACCGCCTGCTTCATACTTCATTCAGTTCTTCCTCCGTAAGACTTCTTCCGCGTGGCACGGAAAACACCAATTAGAACGATTTGCGCTCACGATGGGGACACTATAGCACAAAGAAGGCGGGGGGCAAGGGGTATAATATTACGTTTTTCCCTCACTAAGCGGATAGATGATATATTCAAAGATGGAGGCAGCCATGGAGGAGCTGTGGTTCGAGGCCGACAAAGAAGAGCGTCCGCTCATCAAGGCGCTGCGGGAATACCTGCGGGAGCGGGTTATAGCGGGGGCCACCGAAAGAGATAAGAGCGGCGTTTTCCCTCACGGGCTAGTCAGCGAGTTGGCGGAGCTGGGCGTTTTCGGCCTGCAAGTACCGCAGGAGTACGGCGGTTTGGGGCTTTCCACGCGCACCTCGGCGCGGCTCATCGAAGAGATAGGCTGGGCCGACGGCAGCCTGGGCCTGACGGTGGCCAGCCATAACTCGCTGGCGACCGGCCACGTCTTGCTGGACGGCAGCAAAGAACAGAAGGAGCGCTTCTTACCAAAGATGGCCAGCGGCGAGCGGCTGGGCGCTTGGGGGCTGACCGAGCCGCAGGCCGGTTCTGACGCGGCGGCTCTGAAAAGCAGAGCGGAAAAGGTGGAAGGCGGCTGGGTTCTTAACGGTTCGAAGCAGTTCATCACCCAGGGCTCGGTGGCGGGGGTCTACGTCGTAAACGCCCGCAGCGACGAGGCGCCCGCGGGCAAGCCGCACCTGGGCGTCAGCGCTTTCGTCTTCCCGGCAGAGACAGCGGGGCTGAGCGTGGGGCGCAAAGAAGACAAGCTGGGACTGCGCAGCTCGGACACGGCGCAGATTATCTTTGACGATCTGCGACTGGGCGACGACGCTCTGCTGGGCGAAAGGGGCAAGGGGTTCTATACGGTTTTGCGGGTGCTCGACGGGGGCCGTGTCGGCATAGCGGCGCTGAGCGTCGGTATAGGGCGGGCGGCGCTGGAGTTTGCCGCGCGCTACGCCGGCGAGCGGCGCCAGTTCGGTCGGCCCATCGGTCGCTTTGAGGGCGTGGGCTTCAAACTGGCGGAGATGAGCGCACAGCTGGAAGCAGCGCGGCTCTTGTACCTGAAGGCGGCGGAGCTGAAAGACGCCGGGCGCGACTACACCCTGGCCGCCGCGCAAGCCAAACTATTCGCCAGCGAGGCGGCCAGCCGCGCCGCCGATGAGGCAATCCAGATACTGGGGGGATACGGCTACGTGCGCGACTACCCGGTAGAGCGTTACTGGCGCGACGCGCGCCTGATGCGCATAGGAGAAGGCACCAGTGAGATTCTCAAGCTGGTGATAGCGAAGCGAGTGCTGGAAACATTTTCTGGATAACACGCTCTTTGGCTCTGTTTACCTTACTTTTCTTACGCTGTTCCGGCGACTTTTCCCGGACTCGCAAATGAATTTTCCGCTTGTAGCATCAATAACGGACCTGAGCCCGTCTATGTGCTCGTAAAGATAATCGTTGACGCTTGCCCACATAGGATCTAGGACAATCTCTATGCCCTCGCGCCGCGCCAACTTAGCTGCTGGGACAAAGTCGCTGTCGCCCGTTACAAGAATGATACGGCTAACAAGCCGCTTATAGGCCAAGGAAGCTATATCCAGTCCTAGACGGATATCTACACCTTTTTGCTGAACGTCATAGGTAAAGTCATCGTCTGAAAGGTCTTCCACTAACTTCTTCCCGCTCAGCAAATCTTTTGCAGAGCTGGGCCTAATGATCCAGCGCGCGCCGTCACGCAGCCTCCCCAAACGAAGCGCCGCCTTACGTGTACGCCTAAGGTGTTGGTGGAATTCGGAACGGAATTTATAGGTTTCAGTATCTTGAAAATTCAATATTACTTTGCTCACGGGAAGATGAACGCGTTTTTGTAAAGGGGGAGCGTCGTATACGAGGATGCGATACAATTCGCTTTCGCGCGCGCATGATTTATCGTCCATGTGCGCTAATGCTAAGGTTAGAACGTCTTTGGCGGCAAATTCGGGCGTGTGGTACTTGACGCGCAACTTTTTATGGCGCCTCAGGTAAAAATCGCCGTCGATCAGAACCGCTGTTTTCATATTGAAAGCATAACATGAAACTACTCCTGCTTTCGGCGCACCCTCTATTGTGCGGGCAGCGTACTCACAGGAGCTGAATCGTACTCTCAGTATAGCGCGATCAAAACTCCTTTGATGAGAACTGTAAAATCACGCTGTGCACGATAAGACCCCAAACTACCATGAAGCTCTAAACTGAGTGCGTGAGCGAGCGACTCTTTTGGCAAGACTCCTACGCGACTCGTTTCGAGGCTACGGTCATTAAATCCTGGCGGGAAGGGGGACGCTACTTGGTAGAGCTAGACCGCACCCTCTTCTACCCCACCTCGG
>JALSMT010000037.1 GCA_026987375.1 Thermaceae bacterium
GTGGGCCGTTTCTCGCGGTTGGCGAACGAGCCGAAGTCGTGCTCGCCTTCTAGCAGGCGTGCCGCTTCTACGATGGCCGCAAAATCGAGCGGCTCGGGCAACCACCAGACTCGTTGGCGCTCGAGCGCCGTGGGTTGACTGCGATTTAGCACCCGGTACCAGTAATGCCGCCAACGGGCCGAGTGGCGAGCGTGCCAGTCGGCGGGTACTTCTTGCGCGTTTAAGACTCTTACGTCGGGCGGCAGGAGCGAATTCAGCGCCCGGGGCGTCTTATCAATCGGTATACTGTCCGCGCTGTCGTAGTGAACTGGCATGGCTAGGGCGTGCACCCCGCTATCGGTTCGGCCTGCGGCTGCTACCCGCGGCTGCGCTCCCGGAATCTGCCTCAGGGCTTCCTCCAGCACCCCCTGTACCGTGCGTTCGCCTTGGGCCTGTACCTGAAACCCAGCAAAACCGCCGCCGTCGTACTCAATATCCAATCTGATCCTGCGCACGAACCTAGTTTACCGACAACCACGTGTTGGCTCTAAAGGCGCGTGCCTGTTTGGCGGTCTGGGTACGGCCCAGAAAGACCGATTCCGACGGTAGCCCTAGCCGGCGCTGATTCTTACGGAGGGGCCGGCGGTAGTAGTGCCGATACGCCTGGGTTTGTAGCCAAGCTATTGGGCCGCGAGAGAGGAATCTCAGATATTCTCCTTTCCATTGTCACTACCAACGTTGCGAGTCATAGAGCTCGTAGCATTGGGAGCCGCCTGTTTTAGTTGTGCTCCAACTGTTACTCTTTGGGCGAGAAGGAGGATAGCGTGGCTATCAAAAGTTTTTAATCCTGCCGCTGGCGACTGCTGGTTAGGGATGCAAAGCCTCGGCCTCTATCTACTTTGAACAACCATCTGTAACTCCTTGCGCGAGTACCAAAACGCTTGTATACTGCTAAAGTTGCGGGACCCCGGCGTCGGCCCCGGCGCCGGGTAGCCTTCCGCCTCCTCGTGGCTTGCAATAGCGGTCAGGGAGGCGGTTACA
>JALSMT010000038.1 GCA_026987375.1 Thermaceae bacterium
GCATCCCCGCTGGGGGGCGGGATTGATACGGAGTTTGCTGCTGCAACAATGGTCGCCCGAAGAAGTGCCCAGTGAACGGACTTTGCAACGGTGGTGGCGGCGAGCGGGGCTCAATCAACGCCATCGTCGTGGGGTGAGACAGCAGAAGAAACGGGCCCAGCAAGTGCACGAAGTATGGCAAGTGGATGGTGTGGAGGTGAAGGGGTGGAGTTGGATCACGGTGACGGACGAATATAGTGGGGCGACGCTGGCGGGCCGCCTTTTCCCCCTATGGGCAGGTGAGCCAAATTCCGCCCCAGGAAGTGCAAGCGTACTTCCGGGAGGTGATGGCCCAATGGGGGAGGCCCCAGCGCATCCGGGTGGATAATGGTGTGCCTTGGGGCAAAGGGCAGGAATTGCCATCGGCGTTGGCTCTGTGGTGGATGGGGTTGGGGATAGAAGTGGTGTGGATACCGCCGGGGAAGCCGCAATACAATGGGGTGGTCGAACGGGCCCAAGGGGTGCTGCAGCAATGGGCGGAGCCCCACACCTGGCAGGATTTTCAGAGTGGGCAAGCGCGTTTGGCGTGGGCCGTGGAAATGCAGCGAGAAGGGTATCGAGGAAAAGATGGCAAAACGCGCCTGGAGCGCTATCCGGAATTACGCACTGCGGGCCGGCCTTACCGGCCGGAGGAAGAAGCTGCGATATGGTCGTTGGCGGAAGTGGACCGGCGGCTGGCCACCGGGTCATGGAAGCGCAAAGTGGGTAAGACCGGGCAAATCTCGCTATATAACTGGGCCTACAGTGTGGGGCGGCAATATGCCAGGCAACAGGTGTTTTTGCGGTGGGATGCTCAAAAACGAGAGTGGCAGGTGCGAGATGAGCGAGGCGACCTGATCAAGACCTTGAAGCCCAAGCAGTTTGATGCCCAAGCCATTTGTAATCTCAACATCGCCTATGTCAAGCCTTCCAGACGCAAAAGGGGTACAAAAGCCTGACGGACAGTGGGGTACAACCCTACACCGGCTAACA
>JALSMT010000039.1 GCA_026987375.1 Thermaceae bacterium
AGAGAAAACTCATTTCGGGTAATTAGTACTGCTCGGCTCAGCACGTCACCGTGCTTACACCTGCAGCCTATCTACGTCCTCGTCTCGAACGACCCTTATATGGAAACCTCATCTTGTGGCGGGTTTCGCGCTTAGATGCTTTCAGCGCTTATCCCTTACTAACATAGCTACCCTGCGGTGCCCTTGGCAGGACAACAGGTAAACCAGAGGTTAGCCCAACTCGGTCCTCTCGTACTAGAGTCAGACCCACGCAAGTTTCCTACGCCCGCTACAGATAGAGACCGAACTGTCTCACGACGTTCTGAACCCAGCTCGCGTGCCACTTTAATGGGCGAACAGCCCAACCCTTGGGACCTTCTCCAGCCCCAGGATGTGACGAGCCGACATCGAGGTGCCAAACCCCCCCGTCGATGTGAGCTCTTGGGGGAGATCAGCCTGTTATCCCCGGAGTACCTTTTATCCTTTGAGCGATGGCCTAACCACGTAGAACCACCGGATCACTATGACCGACTTTCGTCCCTGTTCGACTTGTAGGTCTCTCAGTCAAGCACCCTTTTGCCATTATACGCTACGCACGGTTACCAAGCGTGCTGAGGGTACCTTTGTAAGCCTCCGTTACCCTTTTGGAGGCGACCACCCCAGTCAAACTACCCGCCATGCAATGTCTCCCAATTTAGCGGGATTAGACCTTAGACAAGTGAAGGGTGGTATTTCAAGGTCGGCTCCACCCGAGCTGGCGCCCGGGCTTCACAGCCTCCCACCTATCCTACACATCACTTGCCCAAGATCAATGCAAAGCTGTAGTAAAGGTTCACGGGGTCTTTTCGTCCCGTAGCGGGTAATCGGCATCTTCACCGATACTGCAATTTCACCGAGATCGTGGTTGAGACAGTGCCCAGATCGTTACACCATTCGTGCAGGTCGGAACTTACCCGACAAGGAATTTCGCTACCTTAGGACCGTTATAGTTACGGCCGCCGTTTACCGGGGCTTCGGTTCAAGGCTTCTCCGCCAATCGGCGGATAACCCATCCCCTTAACCTTCCGGCACCGGGCAGGTGTCAGACCCTATACTTCCCCTTACGGGTTCGCAGAGTCCTGTGTTTTTGATAAACAGTCGCCTGGGCCTTTTCACTGCGGCCCCGCTTACGCGGGGCGCCCCTTCTCCCGAAGTTACGGGGCCATTTTGCCTAGTTCCTTAACCACGAGTCTCTCGAGCACCTTAGGATACTCTCCTCGACCACCTGTGTCGGTTTTGGTACGGGTCCTTCATACCTGTAGCTTAGAGGTTTTTCTCGGGAGCCATTACCTGCACTCCACCTCGCCCCGAAGGGCTCAGTGGTCTTTTCGCACTTCAGCACAGTATCCGGATTTGCCTGGATACCGTATACCTTCGTGCTTAAACCGGCTTTTCCGTCAGCCGGCGGCAGTGTCACTGCTCCGTCACCCCGTCGCAGTATGAAGAAGTACCGGAATATTAACCGGTTTGCCATCGACTTCCCCTTTCGGGTGCGCCTTAGGGCCCGACTAACCCACAGCTGTTTAACATCGCTGTGGAAACCTTGGTCTTGCGGTGAGCGGGTTTCTGACCCGCTTTATCGTTACTCATTCCTACATTTTCTTTTCCTATCGCTCCACTAACCCTCACAGGTTAACTTCTACGCAATAGGAATGCTCTCCTACCTCTCATACCTTTAGGTATGAAATCATAGCTTCGGTAATGTGCTTTATACCCGTCTATTATCCATGCCAAACCGCTCGACTAGTGAGCTGTTACGCACTCTTTAAATGAATGGCTGCTTCCAAGCCAACATCCTAGCTGTCTTAGCAGTTCGACCGCGTTTGGTTAACTTAGCACATATTTGGGGACCTTAGCTGATGATCCGGGTTCTTCCCCTCTCGGACATGGACCTTAGCACCCATGCCCTCACTGCCGGTAAGCATCTTACAGCATTCGGAGTTTGCCAGGGATTGGTAGGCGGTGAAGCCCCCGCACCCAAACAGTAGCTCTACCTCTGTAAGACTCTTTACCAACGCTGCACCTAAATGCATTTCGGAGAGTACGAGCTATCTCCGGGTTTGATTGGCCTTTCACCCCTATCCACAGGTCATCCGATGGCTTTTCAACGCCAACCGGTGCGGCCCTCCATCCGGTGTTACCCGAACTTCAGCCTGCCCATGGATAGATCACCCGGTTTCGCGTCTAATGCACCTAACTATTCGCCCTATTCAGACTCGCTTTCGCTACGGCTCCTCGCCTTTCAACGATTAACCTCGCTAGGTACATTAACTCGTAGGATCATTATGCAAAAGGCACGCCGTCACCAGTCTACAGACCGGCTCCGACCGCTTGTAAGCATACGGTTTCAGGGTCTCTTTCAATCCCCTGCTCGGGGTGCTTTTCACCTTTCCCTCACGGTACTTGTCCACTATCGGTCTCTCGGGAGTATTTAGCCTTGGCAGGTGGGCCTGCCGGTTTCACACAGGATTCCTCGTGTCCCGCGCTACTCAGGTACTTACCTGTTTACACAAATCCTTACGTGTACGGGACTTTCACCCCCTATGGTCGGGCTTTCCAACCCAGTTCCACTTCGGATTTATGTAAACCTGCGGTAAGCCCTACAACCCCCGTAAAGCCGAAACCTTACGGGTTTGGGCTAATTCGATTTCGCTCGCCGCTACTCTCGAAATCACTGTTGTTTTCTCCTCCTCCGGGTACTTAGATGTTTCAGTTCCCCGGGTTCGCCTCCCGTTTTCACGGGATGACTCCGTTACCGGAGCCGGGTTGCCCCATTCGGATATCCACGGATCTTAGGTCGTGTGCACCTCCCCGTGGCTTTTCGCAGCTTACCACGTCCTTCTTCGCCTCCGAGAGCCTAGGCATCCACCGTATGCCCTTATCTCGTTTCCTCTTAATCCTTAATTTGTATCTTTTCCGTACTCGATTACCCGGTATCCGCAAATTATCCGTAGAACTATACTACAAATAATACGCGGAAACCTTTAACTAATCTTCTTTTTTCTTCTTCTCTTTCTCTCGCGTCGCTATCCCGGTATGTCAATGAACGAATTCCTTATTATGGAGACTATTTCTTGGATGTGGAATCCGCCGTTTGGCGGATGACCTCCCCGATTGCCTCGGGACGCTCTCTCCAATGATCTAATTCCCTCGTGGAGAATATCGGAGTCGAACCGATGACCTCCTGCTTGCAAAGCAGGCGCTCTAGCCAGCTGAGCTAATTCCCCGAGAAATGAGAGTAGTCCC
>JALSMT010000041.1 GCA_026987375.1 Thermaceae bacterium
TCGCCCAGGTGCTCGAGGTAGTAGCGCGCGCCGGCGGCCAGGTTTTGGCGGAAGGCGGCCACCGCCCCCTCGCTGCGGTCGCGCTCTGAGCCAAACTCGCCGGCGATTACGCGGCGCAGATAGTCGGCATATAGCCTGAGCTCCTTTATGAACATATGGGGGCGGGCGGTCTCGTTCAGCACGTTACTGCGGCCGTAGATGTGGTCCGCCATCTCCTCAAGCGTCCGCTCTCCCGAAAAGTAGGCCAGGTTGGGCCCGGGGCAGACGGAAACGCCGGTCTCCTTCATCTGCGGCGGCAGGTGGTACTGCAGGTGGGCGGGTTCGGCCAGGCCGGTGCAGAGGCACTGCTTTTCCAACAGTTTTTCAATCTGACGCTCCAGCTCCTGGGGCGGCAGCCCTTGCTCGCGCAGTTGCTTGATCTTGCGGTACTGGTAGTTGCGGCTGGCGGTGCAGATGGGCCGCTCAGTGAACTCGGTGTTGAACTCGAGGTGGCCCTTGGGGCAGGGGCTGCCGGGGCGGCCTTCCTGGTACCACTTGCGGTTCAGCGCTTCGATAGAGGCCCCGCGCATGACGTTGAAAGGCACCCCCAGCGGCGAGGCGCCGGAGAGGTAGAGGTCGTCCTCGCCCGCGGCCGAGAGGTCGCGCCGCGTCTGCCGGTCCACGATGGACACCTCCGGCACCAATAAAAAGGGCGAACCCCAGCCGACGCTGTCGAGGCCGTAACGCTCCAGCAGCAAGCGGTGCTCATCGGCGGCGCCAACTCCGCCCTGGGCGGTTAAGCGCACCTCGGGAGGAGCGGCGGGCGTCGGTTTTCCCAGCCTGGCGAGCGCTTTGCGGTAGATCTCGAAAAGAGAGGAGACTATCTCCTCGCGCCTCGTGCGGAACTCTTCGAGGATGGGGCCCATGAGGTAGCCCTGACTGGCGAAGGCGTGGCCGCCGCAGTTGAGGCCGCTTTCGACGCGGTATTCGCTCACCCAGAGCCCTTTCTTAGCCAAAAACTTGCCCTGCGTCAGCGCCGAGCGGTAGTCGGAGACCTTAAGGGCGATCTGCTTTTTGATGCGCCCCGCCTCGTCGGCGAAAAAGCCGGCGAAGCTGGCCATGTAGCTGTAGAGGCGGGCGTTGAAGCCGGCCGAGAGCACCAGCGCGCCCTCCATGCGGCTTTGGGCGAAGCCGCGCAGGGCGGCGTGGGCGTCGTTGTACTCGACCGGCAGCGGCTCGCGCCCTACGTAGTTGGGTTTGTCCACCTTGGTCATGATGTTGACCTCGAGGCGCCCCGGCTCCAGCAGGCCGCGGATCTTGCTTTCGAGTTCGGTTGCGCGGCTCTCGCGCCAGCGCTTGAAGACCTTCTTGGCCTCGGCTTCCTCGGGAAGGAGCTCCAGGTAGCGCCAGAGCTCGCTGCCCGGTTCTAGCGGGGCGTTTTTTAAGGCGGCGAAGTCTTCGCGCACCAACTCGTCCATGAGGTCGAGGTAGGCGGCGGTGCGGCGGGCGCGTGAATCTGCGCGCAGGTCTTTGGCGATGGGCCGGTACTCGCGCCCGCGCTTTTTGGCCCAGTAGGCGCGCATATTTTCCATCAAAGCGTCGTCTACTATCGAGACGACCGCAGATATGCCGTACTTAGCCACCTTGAGGGGTGTGTCCACGGTAAAAGCGGTGCCCATAACGGGGATGTGAAATGTGTGTTTCGTCATGCCGGCTCCAGTGCTGCAACTCGCCCTAGACTACTAGATTTCGCGTGAAAAAGGTTACTTTTCGGCAAACTCCAGCAGCCGCCCGTCGAGGGTGGCCACATAAAGGCGTCCGCGGTAAGGGAGAACCGCCGCCTGCACCCCGCCCAGGCCCTCCGCCCGCCACAACTCCGCGCCGCTAGCGGCGTCGTAGGCCAGCACCTCTCCCGCCTCGCTGGCGGCGTAGAGAACGCCCCCCGCCAGGCTGAGGCCGGCGGTGATGCGCCCCGTCTCGGCGGTCCAAACCTCGTCGCCGCTGTAGATATCGAGGGCGTAGAGTACGCCGCTCCAGCCGCTGACGAAGACCTTGCCCCCGCCGGCCGCGGGGCTGCCCCAAAGCTCGCCCTCGATGTCGTATGTCCACCTTACCTCGCGCGCCAGCGGGTCAAATGCGTGTACCTCCCCTGCCCAGGTGGGCAGTATGAGCAAGCCGCGGCTGCCGGGAATATGGGCGTGAATCGGCCCTGTTTTAACCTTGTAGACGAGCTTGCCGCTGGCCGGTTCCAGCGCAAAGAGCCAGCCCGACTCGCTGGCGGCGAACAGCAACCCGCGGTAGAGCGTCGGCCCCGCCGAGATGTGCCCGCCCGCCTCGAAGGCCCACTCCAGCTCGCCCTCCGCGTTGAGGGCGTAAAGGTAGCCGTCGCGCCCCGCCAGGTAAAGGCGGTCCGAGACCAGCAGGGGGCTAGCGGTTACCTCGGCGCGGCTGGCGAAGTCGTAAATACGCGCGCCGCGCAGCGCGCGCGCCCGCAAAACACCTTCCCAGTCGGCAAAATATACCCGCTCGGGCGTCAGCGCCGCCGCCGCGGTAACCTCGTCCGTTGCCGCCAGAGACGTTAGCGGCTGGCAGCCGCGGGCGCGAAAAAGGTGCAGCCGCGAACCCGCGCCAAAAGCCAGAACCCCCTCACTGGCCACCGGCTCCGTGGGCCAAACGGCCTCTCCCTCAAAGCGGGCGCTACTTGCCAGTTCCAGCCGCTGCGGCCGCGCCGGCCCCTGAGGATAGCGCCCGCTGCGGGCTAGCCCGCAGCGGGCGCAGCCGTAAAGTTCTTCACGGACTTTTTCTATTACCGCTTCCAGCTCGCGGCGCGCTTGCGTCGCGCTGGGGGGGCGCTCTTGCGGATCTTTAGCCAGCATCCGCAAGGTCCAGGCGGCCAGCGCCGCCGGTATGGCGGGGTTGCGCCGGCGCGGGTCGGCCGCCGCTTCGTAGACGTGTTTGTAAAGCACCGCCTGGTCGTTCTCCCCTTCGAACGGCGGCTTGCCGCTAAGCGTGCGGTAGAGCACCGCGCCGAAGGAGTAGAGGTCGGCCGCGGGCGTCAGCGCCGCCCCTTTGGCCTGCTCCGGCGCCATGTACTGCGGCGTTCCCAGGGTATAGCCGGTGCGCGTGAAGTGGCGCGTCGCCTCGGTCAGATAGGCCAGGCCAAAATCCATAAGTTTGGGCCTGCCTTCTTCGTCCAGGAGAATGTTTTTGGGCGTCAGGTCGCGGTGTAGTATGCCGCGGGAGTGCAGGTGCGCAAGCGCCGAGAGCACCTCCAGCGCCGCCTGCAAAATACCCAGACCCTCCACGCCCGACTCGTAGGGACCCAAACGGTCAAAGGTGCCGCCGCTAACCAGCTCCATAGCGAAGAAGGTGCGCCCCTCCTCCTCGCCCATGTCGTAGATGGCCACCACGCCCGGGTGGCTAAGGGCGGCCAGCGCCCGCACCTCCTGCGAAAAGCGCTCGCGCTCTAAGGGGTGAACGTGCGGGTAGAGCAGCTTGACCGCCACCTCGCGACCCACGCGCGCGTCGCGGGCGCGCCACACCTCGGCCATGCCGCCGGTGCCGATTATCTCGATGAGGTCGTAACGCCCCGCCAGGGTGTCCACCTTTTCATTGTATCGGGATACGCTATTCTTCTTCAGACAGCTTGTTTTTGAGCTCTTCGACGCTCATCTTGCCCTCTTCCAGCTCGCGGGCTATTTTCTGGATGGCCAGCCGCACCACCTCCGACTTGCTTACCAGCCTCTCGGGGCTGGAAAGCTCATAGGCCGCCTTGGTAAGCAGGGCGTCCTGGTCTTCGCTGATGACCACTTGCAGTCTTTTCTTCTCTTTCTTGGGCACAGAGCCTCCGGAACCTCACTATACCACGATGAGCCTATACTTGACAATGCGCTGGAGCTGTTATATTATCATCTTGCGTATGATGTGTATTATACTCACAGTAGTGACAGGGGGCGTGAGATGCAGCGGCCAGTAATTATACACGGAGGAAAGCCACTCGCGGGAGAGCTCAAAGTCAACCCCGCCAAGAACGCGGCTCTGCCCATCCTGGTGGGCAGCCTGCTGACGCGCCAGCCGCTGGTGCTGGAAGAAGTGCCGCGCCTGCGCGACATCGAAGTCTTGTTGCAGCTACTGGCCCACCTGGGCGCCCAGTACGCCTGGGAAGGTCGCACCCTGCACCTGCACACCCCCGAGATAAAGACCACCAAAGCCCCCTACGAGCTGGTCAGCAAAATGCGCGCCAGCTTTATCGTGCTGGGCGCATTGCTGGCGCGCGAGGGCGAGGGCGAGGTCAGCATGCCCGGCGGCTGCGCCTTCGGCCCCCGCCCGGTAGACCTGCACATCAAGGCGCTGCGGGCGCTGGGTTTTGAAGTAGAAGAAGAAAACGGAACCTTCGCCGCGCGCCGCCTGACCGCGCCCGAGGGCGAGGTCGTTTTTGACCGGCCCACCGTCGGCGGTACCGAGCAGGTTATGCTGGCCGCCGCCCTGGGGCCCAGCGAGGTGACCATCGTCAACGCCGCACTAGAGCCCGAAATAGTAGACTTCGCGGGCTTCCTGCAGATGCTGGGCGTCCAGATAGAGGGGGCCGGCACCGCCAAGATGACCATCCGCGGAGCGCAAGAGCTGGGCGGGGGCAAGTACAAGATAATCCCCGACCGCATAGAGGCGGGCACCTACCTGCTGGCGGCCGCCGCCACCCGCGGCGAGGTGCTGCTCGAAAGCGCCAACCCCAAACACATGGACGCGCTGCTCTCCAAGCTCAAGAACGCGGGCCACACCGTGGTCACCGGCACCGACTGGGTGCGCCTCAAGAGCGCCGCCAATCCCAAACCCTTCGACGTAGACGCCCGCGAGTACCCGGGCTTCCCCACCGACCTGCAACCGCCGGTGACCGCCTACCTGGCCACCGTGCCCGGCGTCAGCCTGGTACGCGACTTGGTCTACCCCGACCGCTTCACCCACGTCGGCGAGTTGGCCCGCCTGGGTGCGGAATTGCAACTCAAGGAGCGCGTGCTCGCCATCCACGGCCGCGCCCTCAGTGGCGCGCGCATCAAGGCCTTCGACATCCGCGGCGGCGGGGCCATGGTCATCGCCGCCCTGGCCGCCGAGGGCGAGACCACCCTCGAAGGCATGCAACACATCGTGCGCGGCTACGAAAACCTGGAAGAGCGCCTGCGCCAGCTGGGCGCG
>JALSMT010000042.1 GCA_026987375.1 Thermaceae bacterium
AGGTGGCGCATGATGGCCCCCACCACCTGGTCGAGCGAAAGCTCGCCGGTGTCGATCACCTGGGCGTCCTCGGCTGGTTTTGACTGCTTGGCGTCGCGTTCGTCGCGCAGGCGCAGCATCTTTTCGATCGCCGCCAGGTCGTCTTTGCGCTCGCGCGCCCGCCGCCGGGCGCGCACCGCGGGGCTGGCGGTCAGGTAGAACTTGTAGGGCGCCTCGGGGAAGACCGCCGTGCCCATGTCGCGCCCCTCGACCACGAAGGGCGGCGGGACCTCGCGCAGACGCGCGTTGACGTAGGCGCGCACGCGCGGGTGGCGGGCCACGGCGCTGACCACCGCGTCCACCTCGGCGGTGTGCAGCTTGGGGGTCAGGTCTTCAACGCCGGCCAGAACTCGGTTGCCGTGGGCATTGGGCACGAGCCGGACCGGGTGCGTCTCGAGCAGCTCGAGAACGGCCGCTTCGTCCCCTGGATCAACCCCGAAGCGCAGCACCTGATAGGCCACCCCGCGGTAGAGCAGGCCGCTGGAAACGTAGGGCACCCTGAGCGCTTGGGCTATGCGGCGGGCGACGCTCGACTTGCCCGAGGCGCCGGGGCCGTCGATGGTGATGATTAGAGGCGGCTCAATACTCACTCTTCCCACTTAACCCAGTTGTGACAACGTTTGTCAATCGGCCGTAGACTCAGTAAGTGGAGTTCATCGTCGAAGACTGGGGACTAAAATCATACCAGGAGGCATGGGAAGGGCAAAAACGGCTGCACCGGGAAGTAGCCGCCGCCAAGCGAGCGCCGACGCTGATTCTGCTGGAACACCCCCGCACCATTACCTTGGGCCGCGCCGCTACCGGCGAGAACCTGATTTTTACCGAGTCTTGGTACCAAAAGCGCGGCTTTGAGGTCTTCTGGGTCGAGCGCGGCGGCGACGTTACCTACCACGGCCCGGGCCAGCTGGTGGCCTACCCCATATTTCCGGTGGCGCGGCGGGTGCGCGACTTTTTACGCCTGCTCGAGGCGACGGTGATGGACGTAGCAGCCTCCTACGGTATAGAGACCTACGCCACCCCCGGCTACGCCGGCGTCTGGGTGGGCGAAGAGAAGCTGGCCGCTTTCGGCGTCGCGGTCAAGCGGGGGGTGGCTTTGCACGGCTTGGCGCTCAACGTCAATACAAACCTGGCGGATTTTGAGGTCATAGTTCCTTGCGGCATAAAAGACAAGGGCGTGACCAGCTTGCAAAAACTGCTCGGGCGCGAGCTGGCGATGGACGAGGTAAAAGAAAAACTGGCGGCCGCCTTTGTTCGCCGCTTTACCGATTACCCCCTACCCGCTCCCGGCAGCTGGGGTGGAAGGTAAGCTAAGGGCGATGAAGAAAGTCTCCCTGACCGATCCTCAAACCGGAGATACGCGCGAGGTGTCGGTGGTCGAGGGCGGCGTCCGCACCGAGCGAGACGAGCCGATTGACCGGGGCCGGCCCGACTGGCTCAAGGCCGCCCTGCCCAGTGGGGGTAGCTACGCCCGCCTCAAGGGGCTGGTGCAGGAGCTGGAATTACATACCGTCTGCCAGGAGGCGCGCTGCCCCAACGTGGGCGAGTGCTGGGTGCACGGCACCGCGACGATCATGATCCTGGGCAGGGTCTGCACCCGCGCTTGCAAGTTCTGCGCGGTTTCCACCGGCAACCCCGCGGGCTGGCTGGACCCCCGCGAACCCGCGCACGTGGCCCGCGCGGTCGCCGAACTGGGCCTGGGCTACGTGGTGCTGACCAGCGTTGACCGCGACGACCTGCCCGACGGCGGGGCGGGGCAGTTCGCCGCCGTAATCCGCGCCATTAAAGAGCGCGCGCCCGCGGTGCGGGTCGAAGCGCTGACCCCCGACTTCCAAGGAAGCGAAAAGGACGTTGGCAGCGTCATGGATAGCGGCCTCGACGTTTTTGCCCACAACCTGGAAACGGTGCGCCGACTGACGCCGGGGGTGCGTGACCCGCGGGCCGACTACGACCAGAGCCTGGCCGTGCTCGACTATGCGGGGCGCTACGCTCGCCAACGCGGGCTCGAGGTGCTCACCAAATCGAGCCTGATGGTGGGCTTGGGAGAACGCGACGAGGAGGTCTACCAGGCGATGGACGACCTGCTGGCCGCAGGGGTCAGCATCCTGACCATTGGCCAGTACCTGCGCCCCACCCGCCACCACCTGCCGGTAAGGCGTTACGTGACCCCCGCGCAGTTCGAGACCTACCGCCGAATAGGCCTCGAAAAGGGTTTTCTCGAGGTCTTCTCGGGTCCGCTGGTGCGCAGCAGCTACCGCGCCGAGCGCGTTTTCGAGGAAGCTCGCGAAGAATAACGCAGCCGCGACTTACCAGCGCTATAGACTTACTGCGCAGCGACGCGGCGAGGAGCGTTGACTATACTGGGCTTATGAAAACTACCGTGGCGTTCCTGGGCTTAGGGGCGATGGGTTACCCCATGGCCTGCAACCTGCAAAAGGCCGGTTTTACCACCCTGGTCTGGAACCGGACGTTCGACAAGGCCAGCGCGCACGCCACCGAGTGCGGCACCAGCGCGGCGGACCTAAAGAACGCCGCTGCCGCCGAGATAATTTTTAGCTGTCTGCCGACTTCGAGCGAGGTAGCTGAGGTCGTCGAAAAGCTCCTGCCGAACCTAGAAGCCGGCGGCGTCTGGGTCGACTGCACCTCAGGGGATCCGGCGCAGAGCCGCCAAATAGCGGCCCGACTGGCGGGAGAGGGGGTTGACTTTCTAGACGCCCCGGTTTCGGGCGGCACCAACGGCGCCCAAAAGGGCAGCCTAACGATTATGGTCGGCGGTTCTAAAGAAAGCTTTGAAAGGGCTCTGCCGGCGCTGCGGGCGCTTGGTAAAAAAATAGTCCACGTTGGGCCGGTTGGCGCCGGTCACGCCCTCAAGGCGGTCAACAATACCCTGTTGGCGGTCAACCTCTGGGCCGCGGGCGAGGGGCTGGCGGCGCTCGTCAAGCAGGGGGTGGACCCGCGGCTGGCGCTCGAGGTCATCAACGCCTCCAGCGGCCGCTCCAACGCCAGCGAGAACCTGATTCCCGAGCGCGTCGTTACCCGCGCCTGGCCCAACACCTTCAAACTTGGGTTGCTGACCAAGGACGTGGGCATCGGTATGAAAGTGCTCGACGGGGCCGATTTAGCCGCGCCGCTTTTACGTCTGACTTACGAGGTTTATCAGATAGCTAAGCGCGAGATAGGCTCCGACGCCGACCACGCCGAGGCGCTGAAGTTGATCGAACGGTGGGCGGGCGCGGAGATATCCTGAGGTATTCTCACCGAGGCCGTTACAATGAGCTAGGAGGAGACACCGTATGAAGGTTTTTGCCTATACCATTCACAAGGACCCCGGACCAAACGGCCCCAATATGGAGCTCCACCAGACCCTCGACAACCTGGGCGGCACCAAGAAGAAGACAGTCGAGTGGCTGGTGGAGACCGACTTGGACAAACGGCCGGTCAAGGCCGAGCTTTTCAAGAGACTTGAAGACGGAGAAGGAAAGCTACTGGCGATAGGGCACCTGCACCACCTTTTTAGCTCATTGGAAGAGGTGAAGTGGTTTTACGACACTATCATGGTGGGGCACGGAGTGGACCTGGTGTCTTGGGGAGCCGGGCTGGACACGCGCGTCAAGCGCGGCCCTGGCAGCGAGAGGACGTTGGAAGAGTTTTTGATGCTGCTGCGTGGCTAAAACCTCGTGGATCATGGTAGGCGGCCTTACGGGCCGCCTACTTCGCGTGCAGCTATTTGCTTGCGTCACCCTGGAATATGTAGACGCAAAACCTCATACCGGGTAGGGTCCGTAAAACCCCACGGTGTGCTAAGAAGCGTTGAATAACAGGTAATTTCCCCAAGCGCTTGACAGGCAGCTTTTTTTATATACTTATCGCAAACACAACGACTTCCAAACAACGCGTGCTATCTACTGTTTTGTGAGGAGGTGAAAAGCATGAGAGCTCTTTGGACATTGGGGTTACTCCTGGCCCTATCAGGGCTTGCATTGGCCCGTGGCCTGGACGACGCCTTCCTGCGCATTGCCGAGCTGGACCTGCCAGGGTTTGCCGCCGTGTACATGGACGACGACCAGCAGGGCTTCGTGGTGGCCGTGGTTCCCGAGAAGGTAAAGCGGCCCGTCAACCTCATCCGCTTCTACAACGAGCCCTTCGGCGCCGAGCTGCCGCTTTCGCGGGAAGAAAAGCGGACCCTTTGGAACACCATCCTGCCGCGCTTGCAGGAGGCGACCGAGCACCCGCTGCTCACGCCCGACGCTCGGGTTCGCTTCGTGGTCGCACGGTACAGCTACAAGCAGCTCAGAGAGTGGGTGAAGCGAATCGGCGAGCACACCCTCTTCATGCCTGGGAGCGACCCGCGCAAAATCAAGCCCATCGCTCCCTGCGACTTCATTTATGGGTACGGGTACAACGATAAACACAACACGATCACTCTCTACATTCGTTGCGCTGATCTCATCCCGTCTGCGCTTCGACCAGTGAGGGAAGACATGCTAGCAAAGCTTGAGAGGCTAGGCGTTCCGCAAGACGCGATTCGTTTCAGATTTTCTACGGACATACCTGCAAACAATCCTGATAATGGTGGGGGTACCCGATGAGGCGCGTGGCTTGGTTTCTAGTCGGCTTTTTTCGTGCTTGCGGCTACGTTTCCTGCGCAATGTAACGGCGGTGGAGGAAGCAACCCACCCGAACCAGTGGAGCTCACCCAGAAGGTACGCCCCGTCCAAGGTGGCACTCAGGTAGATGTCGCCTACTCGGCCGACATCGATACAGCAAGAAACCGCGGTCGCTGCACCTATGCAGTATTTGTTCGGGATACGGACGTCTATAGTGCTACTTACGATGAATCTGGAATCCTCACGGCGGGGCATTGCGCCTTACGGGGCGAATCGAGCGTTTCCCAGAACCTATCTTCCACCGGTCAGGACGTATGGCAATCGTTCGAGGGCGATATCCAGCAAACCGATCGGATTATTGCCTGGGTTACCCGCAGAGCGCCGTACAAAATGTGGTACGAGGAGGGCTGCCAAGCCTACGACGATGCCGGAAACTCGATCGAGTTTTGTCAGGTTGCCGACG
>JALSMT010000043.1 GCA_026987375.1 Thermaceae bacterium
GCTTCTTCCCCCCGCAGCTCGGCCTCGCTGACGAGGCGGCCGCCTGAGCGGATGTGGCCCACCTCCTCCGGCTCCAGCGCCCCGAACTCGACCAGGCCGCGCACCACCAGAAAGCGGCGGTGGCAGCGGCGCGGGTCTTCCTCGGCGCAGACCAGGGCCACGGTGCGCCGGCTGGCGAGTTCCATCAGCTCTTCCAGACCCTTTCGAAACTCTGGATCGCGCAGTCGCTCCTCCACGTTCAGCTTCTGGCGGCTCGAGCGGGGCACGCCGCCGAGCCGGTCGCCCATCCAGACGTAGCCAAAGCCGGCTTCCACGAGCGCCCGGGCGAAGGGCTGGTGGTTGTACCGGGGGTTATGGCGCGAGAAGGGGCGGGCGCGCACGTCGACCACCACCTCCACCCCGTATTGGCGCAGCAGTTCGATAAAGCGCGCCAGTGGCAGGTTGGAGTGGCCCAGCGTATAGAGCATTCCGCCTCCAGAATAACGGAGGCGGAGGCGCGCAGCGCGGACGCTGTCTTTAGCCCTGAGCCGCGGCGTAGCTCAGGATCTTGCCGGGGATGTCGACCCCGGTGACGCTGACCGAGTTCTTGAACTCCATGGTGTGGTTGACCTCGTTCACCAAGAGGCCGCGCTGCGACTCGAAGACGTCCACCGCCAGCACCCCGCCGCCGACGGCGGCCGCGGCGGCCAGGCTGACCCGCGCCAGCTCGCCGGTGACGGGGCAGTTCTCGGCCACCGCACCGCGGGCGGTGTTGGTGATCCAGTGGGCGCTGGAGCGGTAGATGGCGGCCACCGGCTCGGCGCCGACCACGAAGACACGGATGTCGCGGCCCGGTTTTTCCACGAACTCTTGCAGGTAGTAAAGCTGGTGCTGGTAGCCCATGAACTGCTTGTGCTCGAGCAGCGCCTCGAGGGCGTCGCGGTCGTTGACCTTGGCGATCATGCGCCCCCAGGAGCCGACCACCGGCTTGACCACCAGCGGATAGCCCCATTCTTCGGCAATCTTTAGCGCGGTGTCCGGGTCCAGGGCCAGCGCGGTGCGCGGCTGCGGCACGCCGGCCGCGGCCAGCGCGGCCGAGGTGGCCCACTTGTCTCCGGCGGTCTCGATGACCTCGGGGCGGTTGACGGTCGGAACGCCCAGGGCGGTCAGGTAGCGGCTCGCGGCCAGGCCGCGCGACTGGCTGACGGCGCGCTCGAGCGCCGCGCCGACGCCGGCCAGTTCGTCCGGCCGGTTCTCCAGGTCCATGACCAGCCGGGGCAGGTAGACCTTCTTCCAGGTCAGGCCCAGGCGGTCGGCCGCCTCGAAGAGCAGCTTTTCGTCGCCGCGGATGCGGTCGTAGAGGATGGCTAGCATGGCTTTGGGGGTGGGAGGTGGGATGTGGGAGGTAGGAAAACCTACTTCCTACACCCTACCTCCTAGTTCCCTACTCTCCCCAATCCTCCGCTTCTTCGGGGGCCGGCTCCACCTTTAACGGCTCCACCGAGACCACTTCGAGCTCCGCACCGCAGTCGTCGCAGATCAGCAGTTCGCCGAGTTCCGGGTTTTCCAGGGTTAGAGTTGCGCCGCATTCGGGGCAGGTTACGTTCATATTTCTTCCTCCTCAACGTCGCCCCAGTCGGGCCGAAAACTAAAGCCGCACTCGGGGCAGGTAATGGGTCCTTCGCCTTCCACCTCGATCGGGGTCATGCAGCGGGGGCAGTCTACGAAAAAGCCTCCCCCCGCCTGCACCACGCGCAAGGTCAACGGTTCCAGCAGGGCCACCTCGACCACCGCCCCGCAGACCTCGCACTCCAGCAAACTCCCCTCATCGAGCTGGGCCAGCATCTCTTCGTCCAGCAGCAGCGACTCGGCGCACACCGGGCATTCCACGCTCAGGGCTTCCATGCCTCACTCTACCCCCGGGAAGTCGCCGTGCTTCTTGAAGTAGTCGAGCACGGACCCTTCCTCGAGCGCCGCCAGCAGGAAGGCGGGCGGGGGTTCGAGCCGGTAGCTGCGCCCCCTGAGCTGCAGGGCGCCGCTGCGAATGTCGTAGCGTACTTCATCGCCGTCTTTTGCTTCGTTCACCACCTCCTCCGAAATGAAAGGCACGATGCCCAGGTTGACCAGGTTGCGGTAGAAGATGCGCGCGTAGCTACGCGCCACGATGGCGCGCACCCCTAGCTTTTTGAGGGCTTCGGGGGCGTACTCGCGGCTGGAGCCCAGCCCCAGGTTGCGCCCTGCCACGATCAGGTCCCCCGGCCGGTATTCGCGGGCGAACTCGGGGCGCAGGTGGGCGAAGGCGTAGTTCTGGAAGACGTCCTGGCCCACCATGAAGGGGGCGTACTTGCCCGGCAGGATGTCGTCGGTGTTGACGTCGTCGCCGAAGAGCCAGAGGCGGTGCGTGGTTCGTGGTGCCTGGTGCGTGGTCACGGGGCTACCTCCTCTTCGTCGGGAATGCGGCCCAAGAGCGCCGTAAGCGCCGCCGTGCGCGGGCTCGCCAAAAACACCTCCGCCTCGGGCGAACCCATCCTCCCCCTAAAGTTGCGGTTGGCGGTCGAGACCACCCGCTCGCCGCTCGCGGCCACCCCCATGTGACGGCCCATGCAGGGGCCGCAGCCGGGGGTGCCGATCGTCGCCCCGGCTTCGATCAGGGTCTCTAGCACTCCTTCGGCCAGCGCCTGCTGGAGCACCCGGCTCGAGGCCGGCACCACCAGCATGCGCGTGCCCGGCGCCACCTTCTGGCCGCGCAACACCTCCGCCGCCGCCCGCAGATCCTCGATGCGGCCGTTGGTGCAGGTACCCACGAAGACGAAGTCCACCTCCGCCCCGGCGTAGTCGCCCAGGGCGTGCACGTTGTCCACGTAGAAGGGCGCGGCCAGCCGCGGCGCCAGCGCGCTCAGGTCGATTTCCAGCTCGCGGGCGTAGACCGCGTCCTCCCCCGCCCGCAGCCAGTCGGGCACTTCGTATAGATCCCGGATTTCGCCCGAGGGCGCTACGATCCCGGCCTTAGCCCCGGCCTCCATGGCCAGGTTGGCGAGCGTCACCCGCTCGCTGCGGCCAAAGGCCTTCTCGGCTCCATCTTCCAGATGAATCTCGACGGCCATGTAGGTCGCCCCGCCTGAGCCCAGGCGGCCCACCATCTCCAGCGCCGCGTCCTTGGCGCTCACCCCCGGCCGCGGCCGTCCGCGGAAGGTGACCTTCACCGACTCGGGCACCCGCAGCCAGGTCTTGCCGCTGGCGATGGCCAGGGCGATGTCCGTCGCCCCCATGCCGCTGCCGAAGGCGCCGACGCCGCCGTAGCTGGTCGAGTGCGAGTCGGAGCCCACGATCAGCGCGCCCGGCCGGGCCACGCCCTCTTCGATCAGCACCTGGTGGCAGACGCCGCGGCCTACCTCGTAAAAGTTGACGCCGGTCCGGCGCGCCCACTCGCGGCCGCGCCGCTGCGCCTCTGCCACGTTGACGTTGGCCGCCGGGGCCACGTGGTCGTAGACCAGCGAGACCCGCTCTGGGTAGCGCGGCGCGGCGCCCAGCTCCTCCAGCCGGTCGATGACGGTGGGCACGATCGAGTCGATCGTCATGGCGTGGTCGACCCGAGCCACCACCAGCTCTCCGGGCCGCACCGGCCGCCCCACCTTGCGCGAAAGGATGGCCTGGGCGAGGGTCATAGCGGCCTCCGGCCAGGGTGTGGGGGGTAGGGTGTGGGAAGTGGGAAAATCATCGTGGCGTGCCCACCTCCCACTTCCCACCTCCCACATCCGCGACGCTTCGCGGCGCTCATGCCATCACCCACTCCCGCAAGATCGCGTCCAGCTCTTCCAGGCTCAGCTGTCCGCGGTCGGCCAGCTCCTTGATGCGGTGGGTGAGCCGGTGTAGCTCTTCCTCTCCGAACGATAGCCCCAGCTCTTCCGCCCGCTTCTTGATGGCCGCGCGCCCGGTCAGGCGGCTGGCCACGATCAGCTTGCGCTTCACCCCGAAGACCTCGGGGTTATAAGCCTCGTAGGACTCGGGGTTGATGTAAATCGCCTTCAGGTGCATGCCCGCCTTGTGGCTGAAGGCCGTGGCCCCGGTGATGTAGTTGTTGAAGGGGATCTCCACCTCCACCATGCGGGCGATCATGCGGTCGAGCTCGGGCAGCATCTCCAGGCGGTACTTGCTTTGCACGTAGTCGGGCTGGACGGTGTACATCCGCGCCAAAAAGCCCCCCAGCGGGGTAATGCCGTTGCGTTCGCCGATGCCCAAAATCGTCGTGTCCACGTGGGTGGCCCCGGCCTCGAGGGCCTCGAAGGCATTGGCGATGGCGCCGCCGGTGTCGTTGTGGGCGTGGAACTCGATGTCAACTTGCGGCCCGATTACCCGCCGTACCTCGCGCACCAGGGCATAAACCTGGCGAGGTGTAGCAATCCCGACGGTGTCGGCCAGCCCCACCCGGTCCACGTAGGGGGCCACCGCGCGGTATATTTCCAGCAGGTCGCGCTCTTCCGAGCGAAAAGTATCCTCCGCCGAAAAACGTACCTCTACCTCTGGAGCCTGTTCGCGGATAAAAGAGATCACCGCGAGGGCCTCTTCGATGATGCGGGTGATGTCGCGGCCGTGAGCCGCGCGCAGCTGCTTGCTGGTTCCGAAGAGCAGGTCTATTCCCTGAACGCCGCTTTCGAGGGCCGCCTCCGCGGCGTCCTTGCGGGTCTGGATGTGGGTGATGACCTTGGTTTTTAACCCTAATGAGGCGATGGCGCGGGCGTCGCGGGCCGACTGCGGCGAGGCCACCGGCGTGGTCACCTCCAGGTACTCGATGCCGAAGGCGTCGAGAGCTCCCGCGATCTCCACCTTGTCGCCAGTAGAAAAATGCGCCCTCTCGAACTGCTCCCCCTCACGCAGCGTGGAATCTATGATGGCCCACCTTCGCTCTTGCTCTATCATCCCGTCACCTCCCGGCCAAAAAAAGAACCGGCCTGCAAA
>JALSMT010000044.1 GCA_026987375.1 Thermaceae bacterium
CGTGCTCACCGGCGCCACCCGCCCGCCGGCCACGGCGACGACGCCGGCGGCCTTGCCGCGGAAGTGGCGGCCCGCCAGGTGGTCGATCGCGTTCTTGATCACGCCGCTCATCCCCCCGTGGTATTCGGGGGAGGCGAACAGGAAGGCGCCGGCCGCCTCCGCGGCCTCTTGCAGGCGGGCGACGGCGGCGCGTTGGGCGGGGGTGTAGCGCGCTTCGTCCTCGTCGTAAAGGGGCAGGTCGAGCTCGCGCAGGTCGAGAAGCTCGATGTCGGCGCCGGCGGCTTTTGCGCCCGCAAGCGCAGCTTTCAAGGCCATTCGCGCGCTGCTGGCGGCGCGCAGACTTCCGGATATCCCTAGTACTTTCACAGTCCAATTGTGCCACTAAGCGGCGAGCGGCGGGGTCGCCCAGACTACCCGGCCCTTTTAAGCGGCAGGCCGCTAAAAAACCCCAGCGCCAGCATCAGCCAGCCCAGCGGAAAGGGTTTGACGACGGCTCCCAGCAAGAAGGCGGCCAGGAGCAGGCCGCCAACCACCTTTTCGCGCCCCCAGGCCTTGGCGGCGATGAAGGCCAGCAAAAAGGGCAGCGCCCAAAAAGCCATTCGCAGCAAACCTATTGCTCCCGGGGTCATGGTGACATTCTACGCGAGCGGCCAAGTCCGCGGTCTGGCGTACGGCCGCGGGCGCGTTTTGATACTGACTTTTATCCTTGTATGCCTTTTCGAGACTGTGCTAGCGTAAAGGCGTAATAAAGGAGGTGCCAATGAAAAAGAAATGGATGTTCTTAGTTTTGGTAGCAATCTTCGGCATGGCCTTCGCGCAGACGGTCAAAATCGGCCTGACCGTCTCCAAGACCGGCAAGTTCAACGTTGAATCGGTCAACCAGCTCAACGGTATCAAGCTTTGGCAAAAATGGGTAAACGACCAGGGCGGCATAGCCGCCGGCGGCAAGCATTACAAGGTAGAACTCAAGTTCTACGACGACGAGTCCAAGGCGCAGCGCGTGCAGCAGCTCTACTCGCGCCTCATCTCCCAGGACAAGGTTGACTTTTTGATCAGCCCCTACTCCTCGGGTCTGACCGCCAAGGCGGCTATCATCAGCGAACAATACGGCAAAATAATGGTAGCTACCGGCGCCGCTTCCGACTCCATCTTCAAACTCGGCTACGAAAACGTCTTCCAGGTCTACACTCCCGCGAGCCGTTACCTGACCAGCACCGTCGACATGATCAAGGCTGCGGACCCCTCACTGAAAAAAATAGCCGTAGTCTACGAAGACTCGAAGTTCGCTAAGGCTGTGGCTACCGCCGCCCGCGACTACGCCAAGAAGCTCGGCCTCGATGTCGCCATCTTCGAAGGGTACCCGCCCAGCACCACCGACTTTGGTCCGCTGATCAACAAGATCAAGGCCAGCGGCGCGGGCGCGCTCATCGGCGGCGGTCACTACTCTGACGGCGCCACCTTCGCCCGCCAGCTCTACGAGCAAAAAGCTCCGCTGAAGATGATCGCTCTGCTGGTGGCTCCCGCCAGCGACGAGTTCGCTCAGCTCGGCGACGCCGCGCTGGGAGTCGCCGCCCCCAGTCAGTGGGAGCCCCTGGTCAAGTACACCCAGTCGTGCGGCCCCAGCCCGCAGCAGTTCACCGAGATGTACGAGAAAGCCTATGGTAAGGAACCGGCCTACCGCGCCGCCGGTGGTTTTGCCGCCGGCCTGATCCTGCAGAAGGCGATTATGGACGCCGGCTCGGTGGACGCCGCCAAAGTACGCGCCGCGCTCGACAACCTTGACATCACCATCTTCTTTGGCAAGATCAAGTTCTCCACCGATCCCGCCAGCCACGGATTGCAGCTCGGCCACGAGATGGTGCAGATCCAGTGGCAGAAGAAAGACGGCAAGCTGGTCAAGGAGATCGTCTGGCCGCTCGCCGCCAAGACCGCCAAGCTGATATACCCGATACACTAGCCTAGCCAAAAGAGCCCAGGGTGACGTCACCCTGGGCTCTGCTACATAAAGGGGGCCACAGTGGTAGAAATTCTCTCATCCGTTATGGACGGTCTGCTAATAGGCCTCGTCTATGGCCTGGCGGCCATAGGGCTGACCCTCATCTTCGGCGTCATGGACGTGGTGAACCTGGCTCACGGCGCCATTATCGCTCTGGGTATGTTTTTCCTATACCTTTTCTTCGGAGCGGGCCTGCACCCTTACCTGGCGCTGCTGCCGGTGGCGGTGCTCGGTTTTATTTTCGGCGTCATCGTCTATCAAATAGCCGTAAGAAAGATTATCAGCGGACCGCCGCTGATGAGCCTGCTGGCCACCTTCGCGGTCAGCATGATAATAATCGGCGTCGGCACCGCCTTATGGTCTACCAGCCCTTACAACATAAACTTCAAGGTTACGACATATAACTTTTTCGGTTATACGGTCACCTCGGCCAGGCTCGTCTCGGCCGTCGCCGCGGTCTTAGTGACTTTTGGTCTTTACTACTTTCTCTACCGCACCGTGCTAGGCAAGGCGGTGCGCGCCGTCGCCAACAATCGCGAGGCGGCCGAGCTGATGGGGATACCCTCTCAACAGATACTGGCGATTACCTTTGGTATCGGCACCATGCTGGCCATGCTCAGCGGCGCTTTGATAGCCACCCTCTTCCCCTTCACCATCCTCTCCGGAGGCGTCTACGAGCTGAAGAGTTTCGTAGCCAGCGTTTTGGGCGGTCTCGGCAACCCTACCGGGGCGCTCTTCGGCGGCATCATTTTGGGTCTGATAGAGGGTTCGGTAGCCCCCTTCATTCAAGTTAGCTGGACCAACGTGATCGAGTTCGTCATCTTCGTGGGGATTCTGCTGTTCTTCCCCACCGGGCTTTTTGGGGGTAGGAAATGAAGGCTCTGAAAAGCCCCTTTTTCTGGCTGATACTGGCGCTGACCGCTCTCTTCGCCTTTTATCCGCGCCTCGGCAACAACATTACCCTGCGGGAAACGCTGGTGCTTTCGGCCGTTTACATTATTTTGGCGAGCAACCTCAACCTGATGATCGGCTATACCGGCTACGTCAACTTTGGCTCGATCGTCTTCTTTGGCCTGGGAGGCTACTTTACCCTGTGGCTGGTGGGGGCGCACGGCTGGAACGTTTACGCCGCGGTCCTTTTCGCCGGGTTTATTACCAGCCTGCTGGCGATGGCGCTGGGTTTTGGCATACTGCGGCTGCGCGGCGCTTATTTCGCCCTGGCTACGATCGGCGTCAACGAGGCGGTTAAGGACTTCGTCTCCAACTTCGATACCTGGGGCGGATCCGAGGGCATCTTTCTGCCCTTTACCACCTACAAGGCCATGGGCGGAGCCGGCAAGGCGCTTTGGACCGTCTACCTGCTCATCATCCTGGTGATGGGAATCTCTCTGCTGCTTTCCTGGTACGTCAAGCGCTCCAAGTTTGGCTTGGGGCTCTTCGCCATCCGCGAGGATGAAGACGCGGCCATAGTCTTGGGCGTCAAAGCCCCCAAGTACAAGGCTCTGATCTACAGTCTTTCGGCCTTCTTACCGGCCGTCGCCGGCGGCCTCTACTTTTTCAAGAACGGCTCGGTCGTACCAGAGGAGGCGTTTAACCTGCACCTTTCCATCGAGTCGATCGTTATGGTGATGCTGGGAGGCCAGGGGACCGTTAGCGGACCGGCGGTGGGCGCCTTCTTGTATGAGCGGCTGCGGGGCCTTTTGCTGACCACTCCCAGCCTTTCCAACTTCCACCTGGTAATCGCCGGGGTGCTGCTATTGCTCATCATCCTCTTTGCGCCCGGCGGCCTGATGGGCTGGCTCTACAAAAAGTGGCCGCGGATAAGGGAGGTGCTGGAATGAAAAGCGCCATCCTGGAAGTCAAGAGCGTCACCAAGGCGTTTGGCGGCCTGCTGGCGGTAGACGACGTTACCTTTACCATGTTCGAGGGCGAGATACTGGGCCTGATCGGCCCCAACGGCGCCGGCAAGACCACGCTTTTCAACGTCATCAACGGCGTTTACAAGCCGACGAAAGGGCACATTGTCTTCGCCGGCCAAGACATAACGGGCCTGCCCCCTTACGAGGTGGTTAACAAGGGGCTGTCCCGCACGCACCAGATAGTCAAGCCCCTCAACGAGATGACCGTCATAGAAAACGTGGTGGTGGGGGCCTGCTTTGGCTCGGAGAACCTGGGGCTCGAGCCCGCCCGCCGCGTCGCCAACGAAGTGCTGGAGTTCATTGGCCTGGACAAATACAAAGACGAGCTGGCCGGCAAGCTCAACATCGCCCTCAAAAAGCGCCTGGAAGTGGCGCGGGCGCTGGCCGCCAACCCAAAACTCCTCCTCCTGGACGAGGTGCTGGCCGGGCTCAACCCCACCGAAGTAGGCAAAATGCTCGACGTCATCAACAAGATCCGCGATCGCGGCATCTCGATCTTGATGATCGAACACATCATGCAGGCCATCATGAGCCTTTCAAATCGCATCGTGGTCCTCAACTTCGGGCGCAAACTGGCGGAAGGCACCCCCGACGAGGTGGCCAACGACCCGCAAGTGATTGAGGCCTACCTGGGCGACCCCGAGATGGCCAAGCGCATCTTAGAGGAGGAAGAAGCATGAGCGCGGTACTAGAGCTTACCGGGGTCGAGACCGGCTACGGCGAGGTGCAGGTCCTCTGGGGCGTAAGCATGCAGGTCGAACAGGGCAAGATGACCACCTTGGTGGGCGCCAACGGCGCCGGTAAGACCACCACCATGCGCGCCATTATGGGCGTGGTCCACCCCTGGAAAGGGACCGTGCGCTTTCAGGGGCAAGACGTCACCAACCTCTCCGCCCACGACAAAGCGCAGCTGGGTTTGGTGCTGGTTCCCGAAGGGCGGCAGCTCTTTTCGGACATGACCATCGAAGAGAACCTGGCCATGGGAGCTTACTCCAAGCGCGCGCGCCAGTCGCTGGACGCCAACCTCAAAAAGGTCTACCAGTTCTTCCCGCGCCTGGAAGAGCGCAAGAAGCAGAAAGCGGGAACGCTCTCGGGCGGCGAGCAGCAGATGCTGGCCGTGGGTCGCGGCTTGATGGCCGACCCGCTGGTGCTGATGATCGACGAGCTGTCTTTGGGCCTGGCGCCGGTGCTGGCGCAGGGCCTCTTCGCCACCCTCAAACAGCTCAAGGACGCCGGCATGACGATTTTCCTGGTAGAGCAGAACGTCTACCTGGCGCTGGCTCTCTCCGACTACGCCTACGTGCTGGCCGAGGGCCGCGTCAAAATCGAGGGCCCCAGCCACGAGGTGGCCCACAACGACGAGGTGCGCGAGGCCTACCTGGGCATATAAGACCGCAAAAAGACGCGCCGGAAGCTACTTCCGGCGCTTTTTTCTTGCGGCGCACTGCGGGTGCGGCGCCACCACCACCAGCGCCACAACGGGCTCCTCGGCGGCGTTTTCCATGGAGTTGAGCGCGCCCGCGGGAATGCGCGCCGCCTGGCCGCTATGCAGGTCGGCTTCTTCCCCGTTCACGCGCAGGCGCAAAACGCCCTCCAGCACCAAAACCACCTTGTCGGCTTTTTTGAAAGCAAAGGGCTTTTGCAGCTGCCCCGGCAGCAGGGTGTAGAGGTCGTAGTACATGTGCGGCGAGTCGAAGACCGCAATCTTCTGTTTTTTCTCGGCGTCAAAGCGAACCAGGTCCTTAAGCGTGCGTACTTCCACTGTCGTCCTCCAAGAGCAAGAGCGCCAGCTCGCGCAGCGCCTCGCGATCTATAGTTTCCTTGGTCAGCTCGGGCAGGGTCACGCTGTTTTGCGGGCAGCCCGCGTACCAGCTCTCCGCCCAGCGGCGCTGCCTGGCCAGCTTGCTCTGGTACGGCCCGCAACGCGGGCAGTCTTCGGGCAAAAAGCGGTTGAGAACGGCCTTGCCCAGGGGTATGCCAAACTCCCGCAGCGCCTGCATTAGCTCGAGCCCCTGCACAACCGGCAAACGTTCCGGCTGGGCCACCACCCAGGCCTCGCTGCGAGTGCGCAACATCTCCAAGATGTCTAGCGTCAGCCGCCGCCAACCCTCTATCAGCTGCGAAGGGTCGGCCCCCTTCAGATAACCGCGCAGCTTCAGGTAGAGCTTGTGCGCTTGGGTGAGGTGCGAATAGAAGAGGCGCTGCGCCTCTAGCAGGGAGAGCGTGGCGGCGGTGGGGGCCGCGTCCCAGACAATCTGCGCGTACTCTCCCGAGTTGGCCGCCTCCAGCAGGTAGCTGAGCATGAACTCCTGCTCGATGCCGGGCACGCCTTCGATGTAGTCGAGGACGTCGCGCTCCAGCGGTAAAAGGGAGCTGACGACCTGGTATATCTCCTCGCCAAAGCGCCGGCGCCAGCGCGCCAGCACCGCGCGCCTGGTCAGCTCGACTACGCTAAGCCCCTTCGCCACGCGCCTGACCTCGTCTCCCACCCCGGGGAATATCTGCGCCAGAGCGCCGCTGGGATCGGTAGAAACGAGCAATACCTCTTTGCCGCGTCGTGAAAGCTCGAGGGCCAGAGCGCTGGCCACGGTGGTCTTGCCCACGCCGCCCTTGCCGGTTATCAAAGTCAACGCGCGCACGCTTCTAGCCTACTTCTCAGGGGAAGATTAGTTAAGCTCGCCGTGTGAGTTACGAAGAGTTCGTAGAGCTGATAACGCGCCTTTGGGACGAAATTCCCGACGAGTTCAAGCGAGATCTGCAGGGGGTCCACGTGCTGCCGCAGAAAAAGCCGGACCCCAGCGGCCTGCCGGGGGTGGTGCGCCTGGGGGAGTACACCGATCCGGGCCCGCCCTCGGTCTTCGCCGGCCACATCAGTATGGGGCGTCACATTGCCCTTTACTACGGCTCCTTCGCGGCGGTGGCCGCGGCCAGGCAAGGCTTCGACTGGCAAGAGCAGGCCTGGAAAACGCTGCTACACGAGCTGCGCCATCACGTCGAGAGCCTGGCCTGGCGCGACGACTTGATTCAGGAAGACCTGCGCCGCCTGCGAGCCCTAAAGCGCCGTAACGGCTAGAAAACGCCCATCAGCTTGAGGGCCGCCGGCAGTAGCAAAAGCGCCACCGCCCGCACCCGTCCGCGATGCGGCAGGCGACCGTAGAGCCAAGCGCCAAACCACAAGCCCGCCAGCATACCCGGCAAAGTCTGCAGGGCCAGCCGCGCCAGCTCGCCCGTAAGCAGACCCGCCTGCCAGTTGGCCAGGGTCCAGGCCAGCGTGCCCACGGCGAAGACGCTGGTAAAGAGGGCGCGCATCTCTTTGGGCGGATAGCGTAGCGGCAGGTAGATGAAAACGGGCAGCGCCCCGGCCCCCAAAGCCCCCACCAGCAGGCCGCCGCTGAGCGTTACCGCCGCCAAACGCAGCTGCTCGGCGCGATCGAGCGGCGGCGGCGCGCTGGGGCTGGGGAGCCGCAGCAGCGTCCAGGCGGCGAAGATCAGCAAGACCAGGCCCAGCGCAAACTTGAGTTGCGCCTCGGGCAGGGCCAGCAGCAAGCGAGTTCCCAATACTATGCCCAGGGCGTAGTACAGCGCCGCGGGCAGGTCGCGCCGCAGCGCCAAGCCCTTGCGCACCAGCCAGAGCATGGGCAGGTTGGCGAAAAAGAGCAGCAGCGCGGTGTAAGGAATGACCTCCTTGAGCGGTATGAAGAGGCTCAGCAGCGGCACGATGAACAAACCGGGGCCAAAGCCGGCCAATCCCTTTACGGAAAAGGCGAAGAGCGCCAGTATGTTGACCAGCAGCGTCAACGTCTACTCCAGAGAAAAACCCGGCTCCAGGTGAGCGGCGTCGCCGACGCTGTTGACAAACCCTTCGGCGGCGGCGCCGTTGGGAAAGTGGAGGCGCGTTATCGAGGTGTTTTCCAGACGGATACGCCAGGGTACGGCGTCGCGGCTCTCCAGAACCCGCAGCAAAGCAGCGCGGATGGCCCCGCCGTGAGACACGACCAGGTAGCGTCCCCCGCCCAGTTCTCGCACGAACGACCAGACCCGCTCTGAGAGCTCCGCGAGGGTCTCGCCGCCGGGAAAGCGAGTAAGCCAAGGGTCCTCGCGGGTGCTCTGCAGGTACTCGCCATAGCGTTTTTCTACTTCTGGTCGCGAGAGGCCGGAAAGCTGGCCCACGCAGACCTCGCGCAAGCGCCGGTCTTGCTGCACCGCCAGCCCCAGCCTGGCGCCGAGAATGCGAGCCGTTTCGTCGGCCCGCGAGAGGTCGGAGGCGTATAAAGCCGTCCAGGTCAGCCCCAACCGCTCGAGCCTAGCCGCCAGCCGCCGCGCCTGCTCACGGCCTGCGGGCGCCAGCGGCACGTCGCGCTGGCCCTGCCAGACGCGATCCATGTTGTGCTTGGTGACGCCGTGGCGAATGAACCATACTTCCATCCACCTCACCCTAACACCCCCCGCGGACGGAGCCCGGCGGGGCGCCGTTGCAAACCGGCGCCGCCGCTGGCTTTTGGCGAGGCCGGGTCTTAGCATGGGTTCCATGAAGACGCTAGACTTCCGTTCCGATACCGTGACCCGCCCCAGCCCCGCCATGCGCCGGGCCATGGCCGCCGCCGAGGTGGGCGACGACGTTTACAAAGAAGATCCGACGGTCAACAAACTCGAAGCCCTGGCCGCGGAGATGCTGGGCTTTGAGAGCGCGGTGTACATGCCCTCGGGCACGATGACAAATCAGGTGGCGCTGCTGGTGCATACCCAGCGCGGGCAAGAGGTAATACTCACCCAGGGAGCCCACATCTACGAGTACGAACCCGGTTCGATGGCGACGCTTTCGGGCGCGGTTCCCCGCTTCGTGCCCGCGCCCTACGGCGTGCCCGAGCCCCAAGAGATAAGGCGCGCCATCCACGCTTCGCCGTTCCAGTCGCCTACCGGGCTAATCGCCCTGGAAAACACCCACAACACCGCCGGCGGTACGGTGGTGCCGCTGACGGTGCAGCAAGAGGTCATCGAGATAGGCCGCGAAGCGGGGCTGCCCGTACACCTGGACGGAGCGCGCATCTTCAACGCGGCCTTGGTCTTGGGGGTAGAGGCGCGGCGGGTCGCCGCGGGCTTCGACACGGTCTCGCTGTGCCTTTCCAAGGGGCTGGGCGCGCCGGTAGGCAGCCTGCTCTTGCTGCCCGCCGAACTGGAACCGCTGGCGCGACGCTATCGCAAGATGCTGGGAGGCGGCATGCGCCAGGCGGGAATACTGGCCGCTGCGGGGCTGATTGCCCTGCAAGAGGGGCCGAGAGCGCTGGCCCGCGACCACGCCATGGCCCGCGAGCTGGCCGAGGGACTGATGCGACTCGGTATGCAGATAGACATGCGCTCGGTGCAGACCAACATGGTCTTCGCTAAGGTGGCCGACGCCCCATCTTACGCCGCCAGGCTGAAAGAGCTGGGGGTCTTGATAAACGCCCTGGGGCCTGAGCGGGTTCGCTTCGTTACCCACCGCGACCTGCCGGACGAGGCTGTTTCCAGCGCTCTGGAACTGGTGGAAAAGGCTTTGGCGCAGCGCAGCCGCTGACTTTGCTGTAATATTAGTAAGACATGGCAATAAGAGTGGGAATACTAACGGTGTCCGACCGCAGCGCGCGCGGCGAGAGGGCCGACACGACGCACGAAGCCATTCGGGAAGTGCTGGCCCGCGGACCCTATGAGGTGGTGGCTTATGAGGTGGTGCCCGACGAAATCGCCCAGATAAAACGGGTGCTGCGCCTCTGGGCCGACCGCGACAGCCTGGACGTAGTGCTGACCAACGGCGGCACCGGCCTGACCATCCGCGACCACACTCCCGAGGCCACCCGCGACGTGGTGGACCGCGAAGTGCCGGGGCTGGCCGAGCTGGTGCGCAGCGAGGGAATCAAAAAGACTCCCATGGCGGCGCTTTCCCGCGGGGTCGCCGGCGTACGCGGCGGCACGCTGATAATCAACCTTCCCGGCAGCCCCAAAGGCGCCGGCGAGTCGGCCGAGATACTGCTGAAACTACTGCCGCACGCGGTAGAGCAGGTTACCGGACGCAAGCTGCCCGGCGGCTACGAACACGGCTAGGCGCAACCGCCGGTCTGGCGGGCGGCCCTCTGCTCGCCAGCGTTTTGAGGGCGGCCGCTTGGTTGTCGTCGCGAGGCTGCGTCAGGGTCGCGCCTTTCTGCGGTGTTGCGCAAGGGCGCGCGTTGCGCTTAGCGGGTTTTCAGACTTCCGCGGCGGCCGGGGCGTGATAATAAGGCGGCTGGCCTGAGCGCCTTTTGCGAGCCGCCCGGGCTCGAGCCCTTGTGCGCCGGCTGCTTTCACGACAACGACGGTAAGACAACGCTTCCGCGCTTTAGCGCCGCTCGGTTCCTAAGCGATGGGGAACCGGGTAACGGATTATGTTAATATCATAATTGAAGGAGCTGGTTATGCCTGCGAAGTATATATTCCTCGACATGAACGCCTACTTCGCCTCGGTGGAGCAGCAGCTTAGGCCCGAGCTGCGGGGCCGGCCCGTTTGCGTGGCGCCGCTCGAGGCCGATACCACCTTTTGCATCGCCGCCAGTTACGAGGCCCGCTTTTTTGGCGTCAAAACCGGCACCCGCGTGCGCCAGGCCAGGCGTCAGGCTCCGGGTCTGGTAGTGGTGACGGCCCGCCCCCGCGTCTACGTGGAAACGCACCACCGCATTCTGCGGGCGGTGGCGCGAGTGTTGCCCATCGAAGAGGTGCTTTCGGTAGACGAGATGCGCTTTGCGCTGATGGCCAACGAGCGCCCGCGCGCGCGGGCGCTGGCGCTCGAGCTCAAGGCGGCCATTCGCGAGGAGGTGGGGGCCTGGCTGCGTTCCTCGGTGGGCATAGCCCCCAACCGCTATCTGGCCAAGGTGGCCACCGAGCTGGAGAAGCCCGACGGCCTGGTCGAGATACGCGCCGCAGACCTGCCGCAAGCGCTGTGGCCGCTGGCGCTGCGCGACCTCTACGGCATAGGCCGCCGCATGGAGGCGCGGTTGCAGCGCCACGGCATCTTTACCGTGCGCCAGCTGACCGGGCTTAGCTGCAAGAGTATGCGCCGCATCTGGGGGGGAGTATTGGGAGAACGCCTGTGGCGCTCGCTGCGCGGCGAAGACCTGCCGCTGCCGCCCAGCCGGCGCCGGACGGTGGGCCACTCCCACGTGCTGCCCCCCGAGCTGCGCAACCCCGAGGGGGCCCGCAAAACGCTGGTGCGGCTACTACACGCCGCGGCGGCGCGGCTGCGGCGCAAGGGCTACTGGACCCGCCACCTCACCGTCTACGCCACGCGCCTGCGCGCCCCCGCCTGGGTGCGCAAAACCTGGCTGGAGACCACCCAAGACACCCGCCTTCTCCTGCAGACGCTCACCGCTCTCTGGGACTCCGCGCCGCCCGCGGACCCCTTCAAGGTGGGGCTGGTGCTCGAGCACCTGGTGGCCGAGCGCGACACCTCGCCGCCGCTGTGGCCCGCGGCGCGGCGCGGCTACCGCCTGGCCCGCGCCATAGACCGCATAAACGCCCTCTACGGCCCCGGCGCCATTTACTTCGCCGCCATGCACGGTCTCGACTACGCCGGCGAAGACCGCATCGCCTTTGGCGAGGTGCCCCAGATAGAGACCGCCCTAAAACCGCAACCGTCCCGCTCGAGCCCTACAAGATAACAGCGCGAAATCCTTTCCTCGATTTCCCCAAGGCGAGAGGTCCGCGACGGTCACGGACGGCGGCGTTTCTAGAAAGTCCCCGGCCCGGCCGTTAAGAAAAGCCGAGCGCCCAGCTTCCCGGTAATCTTTTATAAAAGGTTGGCATTGCTTCGCCGGCGCGCTATACTACCCCTTGCCCCCGGTCCGACGCGGCGACCCGCCGTGAACCGGGTCAGGCCCGGAAGGGAGCAGCCCTAAGCGGTCAGGGTCGGGTGCCGTCGGGGCGCCGGGGGCTCTTTTTATCTGCCTTCCACCAGGCGCGCGATAGCCGACATTTCCAGTCCCAACAGTTGCAAAACGTCGTCTAAGGTGAATATGCCCACCAGGTTGCCCTCGTAGTCGACTATTGGATAACGGCGAACCCCTTTGTGCTTTACCTCCTCCAGCGCCTCGAAGAGGCTCATCTGCTCTTCCAGAACCAGCGGTTGCGCCGTCATTACCCGGAAGACCGGGGTGGCGGCCGGATCCAGCCCGGGCTTGACGACGCGGGTAACGATGTCGCGGTCGGTGAGGATGCCCACGGGGCGCAGCTCCTCGGCGATGACGACGCTGCCTACCTGCATGTCCGTCATCAACGCCGCGGCGTCGGCCACCATAGCGCTGGGCGGTAAGGTGATCACATCGGCTCGGGCGAACTCCAGTAGCCCCATAGCTGCCTCCTTGTCACCATGATACCGCCGTCGGCCCCGGCGCTGCGGGGTAAGATGACGCTAATGGGAGCCCTTTACCGCAAGGTCCGCCCCGCCACCTTTGACGCGGTGGTAGGGCAGGAACACGTAAAAGAAATCCTGCAGAACGCCATAGCCGGCGACAGGCTGGCGCACGCCTACTTGTTCTCAGGGCCGCGCGGAGTAGGTAAAACCACCACCGCCAGGTTGCTGGCGATGAGCGTCGGCTGCCAGGCGCAGCCCGGCCAGCGCCCCTGCGGCGAGTGCGAGAACTGCCGCTTAGTGCGCGAGGACCGCCACCCGGACGTGGTGGAAATAGACGCCGCCAGCAATAACTCGGTGGACGACGTGCGCGAGCTGCGCGAGCGAATTTTGCTAGCGCCGCTGCTGGCCCCCAAGAAAGTGATAATCCTCGACGAGGCGCACATGATGTCGAAGAGCGCCTTCAACGCCCTCTTGAAAACGCTGGAAGAGCCGCCGCAGCACGTCATCTTCATTTTCGCCACCACCGAGCCGGAGCGCATGCCGGCGACCATCCTCTCGCGTACCCAGCACTTCCGCTTCCGCCGCCTCAGCGAAGAAGAAATTGTCGGCAAGCTGGCGCGGATAATCGAGCAGGAAAAGCGCCGGGCCGAACCCGCAGCGCTGGCGCTCATAGCCCGCATGAGCGGCGGCGCAATGCGCGACGCCGAGAGCATTCTCGACCGCCTGCTGGCGCTCGACGCCGACCCTATCACCCACAGGGCCGCCGAAGAGGCGCTGGGACTGCCGCCTGCCGAGCGGGTAGAGAGGATAGCGGCGGCGCTCGACGAAGGCTCGCTAGAGGAGGCCCTCGGCGCCGTCAAAGAACTCTTTAGCGAGGGCTACGCCGCCCGCACCCTGACCGAGCGGGTGGCCGCGGCGCTACAAAGCGGACTTTACGCCAGCCTCAAACTGGGCGAAGGGCTCGAGCTAAAATCGCCGCCCCAGCGGGTGATCGCCGCGCTCAGCGCCTTAGACGAGCACCTCGACAAACTCGTCAAGCGCGAGGATCCCTTCACCCTCGAGCTGGGCCTGCTGAAGGCCTACGAGGCGTTGCACGGCAAGGCCGCAGAACAACCGCGCCAAACGCCTCCCCCGGTCGCGCCCAAAGCCGCCGCGCCCAAAGCGGCGGCGCGGCCCCAGCCCGCGAAAACGCCTCCCGCCGAAACGGACAAAAACCAAGCGGCCGCCGCAAAAGAGCCGTCTTCGCAAAAGCAGTCCGCCCCGCCTCCGCGGCAAATCGACGAGGTCTGGCGGCTCATTCTCAACGACGCCGGGGTCAGGCTGCGAGCCTTCTTGTTAGAGGCCAGGCCGCACCTCGAAGAAGACGCCCTGGTGCTCGTATACGACGAGGAACACCGTTTTCACCACGACCGCGCCCTCAGCAGCCAAGAAGCCATAGCCGCGGCGGTACAGCAACACCTGCAACTGCCCTTGCGCTTCCAGATCGTTAAAAAAAACTCTCGAATAGCCCCTGAGGCGCGGCAAAAGCCGGCGGAAGAAAAGGCCCCTCCACCTCCCGCCGCCGCTGGCCAGGGGCAAGAAGCGCCGCCTGAAGCCGCTCCTAAGCCGGAAGCCGCCCCGCAGCCGCGCCGGGCGGCGCCGGCCCGGTCCAAACAGCGCCGCAAGAAGAGCGGCAAGAAGAGTAACGGCCGCGCCGCGCCGCGCTTCGAGAAAATAGAGATGATGGACGACCCGCGCCTGCAAAAAATACAGCAGCTTTTCCAGGCGCAGCTGCGCCAGGTGTGGCGCGAGCAGCCCCCCGAGGAAGAAAGCGGCGAGATTGAAGACTAATACTGGCGTCGTCGTCAAAAAGCGTGTAAGCTTTCGCTGTAGGGGGTAGGGGTATATGTCGATGAAGACCACCGACCTTGGGGAAGAGACCATAGACGCCATCATCAAGAGGCTGCGCCGCATCGAGGGTCAGGTGCGCGGCCTGCAAAAGATGGTCTCTGAGGGTCGCGCCTGTGACCAGGTTCTCATGCAGATGACCGCCGTTAGAAAGGCGATGGAGTCGGCCGCCAACGTCATTCTCAAGGAGTACCTGACGCTTTGCGCCGCCGACGTGGCCGAGGGCGACCCGGCGCGCCCCGAGGAGATAGCCAACGTCCTGAAAAAATTCGTTTGAGCCTCTCAATAAGGGCCAAGGCCGCCCGCGGGCGGCCTTGGCTTTTCTGGGGCCGGTTACTGGCCCTCTACCTGAACTTGGATCTTGCGCGGCTTGGTCTCTTCGGCGCGCGGTACGCTCAGATAGAGCACCCCGTTCTTGAACTTCGCCGCCACCTTGCTGAGGTCGTAGATAGAGGGGATGGAAAAGCTGCGCACGAAGGTGCCGTAGGGCCCCTCAAGGCGGTGGTAGGAAACGCCTTCTTCCTTCTCAAACGGGCGTTCCGCCCTGACCGTCAGGGTTTCTTCTTCGGCGGTCACCTCTACCTTGTCCGACTCGATTCCCGGCAGGTAGACGGCCAAGTGCAGCCCGTCCTCCGTCTCCCAGACGTCCACCAGCGGGGCGAAAGTCTGCTCGCCGCGCGCGCCGCGGCCCGGGCCGTAGCCCGCCCCGAAACCGGCGCCGCGCCCCAAGCGCTCCTGCAGTTCCTCGATGTCTTTGAACGGATCCCATCGCATCATTCCTGCACCTCCTTAAAACGTCACCACCTCTTCAGAGCCGCCAAACCGGCGAATTCCCGCTCGACCAGCTCGGCGTTCTCGCCTCTGACAAACTCGATCTCCACCGCAAACAGCTCGGCCAGATCCACCAGCGCCTGCGCCAGCGGCGCCTCATCCACTCCTCCGGGACAAAGCTGCTCGAGCCGCTCTTTGGCGACGTCGTAGTAGCCATTCTCGCGACAGCGCCACACGCTGCCGGCGGGGCGCCAGGGCATTACCAGCAGGTGAACCCGACCCTCTTGCAAAGCGCGCAGCACCTGCGCCAGCCCCCAGGTTCCTTCTTCGCGGATGCGGTCCAGCAGTTTGGCTTCCTGCGCGCGCTCGATCTCGGCAATTTTGACTTCCACAGCCCGCAAAACGGCCGACGGTTCGACCTTGCTGCCGCCGGGCGGCAGCGGCAAGCGCGCCACCACCCGTTGCCGCACCGCCTTGGGCAAGAGGTTCTCAAAGTATTTCGCTTCTTCGCTCTGACCCATGAGAATGAGCCGCTCGGCCCCCAGGCGCTCGAGCCAGCCGCCCGTCTCCGCCGCCAGGCGGCGGTAGAAGCGGTGCGTCCAGGCCAGCATGCGCCTGTCGTACCTGTCCTGGCCGCTGCCGCCGCGAGCCGCCACCCCGAACGGAGTGCCGGGTTTGGCCTCCGCCAGCTTGCGCCAGTTGTCCGAGTCGACGGCTCTGAAGGCGTCGGCGATCTCCCTTACCTCGCCCAGGTAGACTTCGAAAAGGCGCCAACGCTCTTCGTCCAAGAGGATAACCGCGTAGCGTTCAAACTCGTCCAGCGCCAAGAGCAGCGGCAACACGTAGGGCTCGCCCCAGTGCGCTTCCAGCTTGCCGCTGCTCAAGTCGACCACCGGCAGATCAACGTTGAGGTCTACGACAGTCAGATTGTCTTCGTCGGCGAAGACCGCCCGCGTACGGCCCGATATTACGTCGTGCTCGAGCCTCTCCAGCACCCGCCTGCTAATCTCGCCAGGGACGCCCAGTTCTTTGAGGGTGTCTTTGGCGCGGATGACGTAGGGCTTGCTCTTACCGGCGGCGCTGTACTGCAAAACGTCCTCGCTGGCCGGGTTGGTGTTCAGGTAGAGCGAAAGCACCGGCCCCGGGTGCGGGGCTATCTCCTCGCGCAGTTTCCTGAGGGTCTCTTTGTCTAGCACCAGAGCCTCCTTACTTCAGGCCTAGTCGGCGGAAGTCTCCAGCTTGCTGACTACCTCCAACAGGTCTTGGTAGTTCTGCTCTTCTTCTCGCGCTATCTTTTCCAGCAACCCGCGCAATTCCGGATCGCCCGCGCCGTAAGCGTCGTGCAGATAGCGCACATAGTCGGCCTTTTCCGATTCAAAAGCCTCCAATACCTCGCGCCAGCTGGCCTCGCGCGGCGGCTCGGGCGCCTGGGGGAGCTCGCCGCCGCGGGAGGTGATAGCCTCCTTCAAGAGCTCGGCGTGGCGCTTCTCGCGCTCGAGCACCCTTTGCAGCACCCGCCGCAGCGGCTGCGCCACCGCTCCCGCAGCGTCTTGCAATAAGGCCGCGTCGCGCACCTCATCGCTGTATCGCTCGGCCAAGACGGCCAACAGGCGCTGCTTTTCGGGTTCGTTTAGTCGTTGCAGAAACCGCGCCAGCATACGATCGCTCCCTTCACACTGAGTAGCATATCACTTGATATTATTATTGTCAATCTTATTGACGAATACATTGAGTGTATTTCTCCAACTTTGACTCGCTTTCACCGTCGTTTGGGTCTACAATGAGGCCATGGACATCCTCCCTCATATCAGAGAGCTCAGCCGCAAAACGGACAGCAAGATACTCTTCATCGTCCTCGACGGCGTGGGCGGTCTGCCGCAGCAAGCGGGCGGCCCCAGCGAACTCGCCGCCGCCAAAACCCCCAACCTAGACGCCCTGGCGCAGAAGGGCAACCTGGGCCGCTTAACCCTGGTTCACCCCGGCTTTTCTCCCGGCTCCGGACCGGGCCACCTGAGCCTCTTCGGCTACGATCCTTTCATTTACGACGTCGGACGCGGCGTTCTTTCGGCCCTGGGTCTGGGGATAGACCTCGGCCCCGAAGACGTAGCCGTGCGCGGCAACTTCGCCACCCTGGCGGCCGACGGCACGGTCTTAGACCGCCGCGCCGGCAGGCCGCCCACCGAAGAAAACCGCCGTGTGATAGCCAAGCTGCGTCAGAAGATCAAAGAGATAGACGGCGTTCGCATAGAGCTGGAGACCGAGTCCGAGCACCGTTTCGTGCTGATACTGCGCGGCGCCGGCCTGGGAGCCGCGGTTCACGACACCGACCCGCAGAAGACCGGCGTAGCGCCGCTGGCCGCCCGCCCGCACGATGAAAGCGACCAGGCCAGCGCACGCACCGCCGACATCCTCAATAAGTTCAGCGAGCTGGCGCGCAAAGCCCTGGCCGGCGAAGAGAAGATAAACGGCGTGCTGCTGCGCGGCATCTCCAAGCGCCCCCTCTGGCCCACCTTGGGCGAGGTCACCGGCCTCACGCCCGCCGCCATCGCCAGCTACCCGATGTACCGCGGCGTGGCCTCGCTGGTCGGCATGACGGCGCTCGAAGTAGAGATAGGCGAAGACCCCGACGCTCCCCAGGGCAAGCTGCGAGCAATCAAGAACGCCTGGGACGACTACGACTATTTTTATCTACACTTCAAAAAGACCGACTCCACCGGCGAAGACGGCGACTTCGCCGCCAAGGTGCATAAAATCGAGATGTTCGACGAGCTACTCCCTGAGCTGCTGCAACTGGGCGCCGAGGTTGTCGCTATAACCGGCGACCATTCGACCCCCAGCGTAATGAAGGGCCACTCCTGGCATCCGGTTCCCTTCCTGCTCTATGGTCCCAACCTGAGGAACGACGAGGCGCGGCGCTTCACCGAAGACGAGGCTCGCAAGGGCGTCCTGGGGGACCTGCACGGCACCCACGTGCTGCCGCTGCTGCTGGCCCACGCCGGCAAGCTGCAAAAGTTCGGCGCCTAGCGACGCGTAGCCGCCCGCCCCCTAACGGCGCGCTTCTGGGCCGGCGGTATTTACCGCGGGGAGTATCAGCGGAGGCAGGGGTACCTCGGAGGGGCTCTGTAGCGGCTGGGGTTCGGGTTTTGGCCCCACCAGGTAGACGTTGCCCCAGGGACGGTAGACGCTCTTGAAGACGCCCTTTAGCACGCGGCCGTCGTCGTAGTTGACGGTGCGGCGGAT